>NZ_JAMPJZ010000001.1:0-258676 GCF_039961835.1 Trichocoleus sp. ST-U1 | reverse complement strand
CGCAGTATGGCATCCTGACCGGCTGCTCGCAGTTTATTTCCGATGAAGATGTACAACCCAGCGGAGGCTATCAACATAAACAAGATGCTCACCAGGTTGAGATAAATCCCCGCCGCGAACAATCCAAAAAACAACAGCCAGGGAGACATCAACACCACTGACTGCAACCAAGCTAAGATGCCGAGTTTGCCGAATGACTTGGCACGGTAGAAGCCCCAACCCAGGATGCCTAAAGCCACCAGCACAATTAAAACTGTCGCCGTAGTTTCCGATCCAGTAAACATTTTTGATGAGGAGCCGTAGCAGCTATAGCCAACCAGTCTACTGTATTTCAATTTCTGATAAGGATTCAAGGTTACTCTTGGCTCTCCGTCGGGAAATGATTTCAATCTCTGCTAGGGATTCATCCAGCCATCTCCACACCACCCTAAATACAGTGCAATATTCGAGCGAGCTGAACCCAGCTTAAATTTCTTGAATGCCAAATAAATGTCAAATAAACTTGGTTGAGATTAACGCCAATATTTACCTACTAGAAACCCTATGCTATTTAAAAAGTTAGAAGATAAGAATTTTAGTCAGTTAATTAGACTGGGATTAATCGCGATCGCCTTGGGCATCGTTCCGCTTACCGCCTGTGTCAGCTTCCTAAAATCCATCCATCAATCCTCTCAAGCTTCATCACCGTCGTTAGCGCCCCAAAATGGCAGAACTGGCGATCGCGTTATTAAGCCGCAATTTGAGGCTGCTGGAAACTTCTCAGAAGGTCTGGCAGTCGTCACGATTAACGGAAAAAAAGGTTATATCGATAAGACTGGCAATATTGTCATTAAGCCGCAGTTTGATTTTGCTGAAAAATTTGAACAAGGGATGGCAGCCGCAAAAATTGGCAATCAGTTCGGCTATATTGACAAGACTGGAAAAATGGTGGTTATCAATCCACCATTTGAGCAAGTTTTACAATTTTCCGAAGGACTTGCACCAACCAGTATTGGGGGTAAGTGGGGCTATATTGACACGAACCGCAATCTAGTTATCAAACCGCAGTTTTCCGATGCTCAGAACTTTTCAGAAGGGTTGGCATCCGTCAGAGTTGGCAATCAAGAAGGCTATATTGACAAGACGGGCAAGATAGTTATTAAACCGCAGTATAAACAAGCTTATCCCTTTAAAGAAGGGCGGGCAGCGGTATTTGATAATAAGTTAAAGATGGGCTTTATTGACACAGGCGGAAATCTAGTCATCAAGCCACAATTCGATGGGATAAATGATGGTTTTTCCCAAGGGCTAGCACCCGTAGCAATGGGCAGTAAAATTCCTCAGCGTTGGGGTTATATTGACAAAACTGGGAAGTTTGTCATCCAGCCGCAATTTGAGTATGCTTCTCCCTTTTCCCAAAACGAAGATTTAGCAGCAGTAACAGTTGACAAAAAGACTGGCTATATCGATAAAACTGGGAAGTTAGTTCTCCCGCCGCAGTCTCATTATGCGGGCAGTTTCGAGGATGGAGTGGCACTAATCTCAAGGGGCGGTAAATATGGCTATATGGACAAAACCGGAAAAATTGTGATTCCGCCGCAGTTTAATGAAGTACGCGATCGCGGTGGTTTTTCCGAAGGACTAATCGCGGTAGAAATTGGCGGAAAGTATGGATATATGGACAAGACTGGCAAAACAGTTATTCAGCCACAATTCGATGCGGCTGGTTCCTTTCAAGAGGGGCTGGCACCCGTAAGAATTGGCAGTCAGTGGGGCTATATCAGCCGCTAAAACGAGCCAACATTGCCAGTTCCTAAGCTGGTTTCTAAAAATAAACTTTGCGTTATGCGATCGCACTCCAACGACTCGCAATCGGCATTCGCCAGCCGGTGCCAAAAGCCCGATCGGTAATTTTCAGTCCAGGCGGTGCTTGTCGCCGCTTAAATTCGGCACGCGCCACTAATTGCATCACTTTATTGACAACGACTGGATCGTGACCAGCTTCGATAATTTGAGCAGTTGATTGATGTTCGTGAATTAATCGCTGCAAAATATCATCCAGAATGTCATAAGAGGGTAGAGAATCTTGATCGACTTGACCGGGTTTTAGTTCGGCACTTGGCGGTTTCGTGAGGATATTCGTCGGAATAATTTCACCGTTACGATTCAGCCAATTGCATAGAGAATAAACGCGAGTTTTCGGTACATCAGCAATCACCGCTAATCCCCCATTCATATCGCCATAAAGCGTACAGTAACCAACCGCCATTTCTGACTTGTTACCCGTAGAAAGGAGGAGATAGCCAAACTTGTTCGCGATCGCCATCAATAAATTGCCCCGAATCCGCGATTGAATATTCTCTTCCGCAAGCCCGAACGACGTTCCAGCAAACAGATGTTCTAAAGTTTGGTCGTAACCCTGCATCAGTTGCCCAATCGCTAGGGTTTGAGTAGCAATCCCCAGCTTTTGGGCTAATTTCAGCGCATCTTCGACAGAATGATCGGAACTGTAGGGCGAAGGCATAAGGACGCCGAATACATTTTCTGCCCCTAATGCGGCGGATGCGATCGCTGCTACCAACGCCGAATCTACTCCACCACTCAAGCCAAGCGTAACTTTGGAAAAGCCACACTTGCGGGTATAGTCTCTCACTCCCAACACCAACGCCGCCCAAATTTCTTCGTCTTCACTAGCTGCAAGCGGTGCGACTCCCCCGTTATCCCCGGTTGCTGAGGGGGAGATTAAATCCCGCTTTTCCTCATCAAATTCCAGCAGTACCAAATCCGTCTCAAAACGAAGGGCACGACACACCACTTCCCCGGCGTGATTCAAAGCGAAACTGCTACCATCAAAAATTAAGTCATCATTTCCTCCAACCTGATTGATGTAAATGCTTGGTTGGCGGTAACGGACAGTACTATGACGCAACATTGCTTCTCGCAAGTGATGCTTGCCAACACTATAGGGAGAAGCTGACAAATTCACCACCAAATCTACACCCAATTGAGCTAAGTCAGCAATCGGATTCACTGCATAGCTACGCTTTCCCCAAAATTCCTCATCGTTCCACAAATCTTCGCAGATTGTGACGCCAATGCGGAGATTATCGAGCGTAAAAGAATTTGGCTGAAGTCCCGGTTCAAAATATCGATATTCGTCAAAAACATCGTAGCTGGGCAACAGTCGCTTGTGAAAAATTTGCTGTATTTTGCCCTGTTCTAAGCAGGCAATACTATTAAATAACGGTTTACCTCCAGCGGCGTGCGCCTCCGGATTTGGGTCTACCGTACCCACCAACACCGCTAAATTGGGTGGCAAATCCTCTGCTAGCTGCTGCAACACCGTTGCCATAGACTCGACGAAGCCGGGATTCAGCAGCAAATCTCGTGGCGGATAGCCGCACAAAGAGAGTTCCGGCGTCAGCAACAAACGGGCACCTTGCTGAGTTGCCTGTCTTGCCGCCTCCAGAATGTGTTGGGCATTGCTGGTGAGGTTGCCAATTGTGGGGTTGAGTTGAGCGATCGCAATTTTCATATTCAGTTATCACCTGCGTCGTTCTGATTATTTAAACTAATTTTTCAATCGCAGCAATTAGGATTTAGATTGCCAATGTTTTAATTCTTCATTCATAAAATAATTAATCAAATCTTGATATAGCTTTTCAATTACATCTGGATTTAAACCTTGTTCTTCAGCCCAAAGACGTCTTTGCTGCAACATCGACTGAACCCTTTCCGGGGCTTTTACACTAGTTTCGTTTGTTTTAAACTTTGCCGCCGCTTTTACATATTCAAATCGTTTACCAAAAGCTGCGATAATTTGGCGGTCAATTTTATCAATCTCCTGACGAATTCCTTCAATATTTGAACAATTTTTGGTTTGTTTCATAATTGGCTTTCCTTATCTAATTTTTTATTATTAACGCAAAGGTTCGCAAAGGGTAACGCAGAGTAACGCAAAGAAAGATAAAATTAAATTATTTTTTTTAACTTGGCGAACCTTTGCGTTAGCGAAGCGGCGCGACAGCGCTACCTTTGCGTTTAAATAAATACCAACGGTTTATCCTTAAACGGAGCAAACGCTTCAGCATCAAATCGATACAAACTCGCCGGACGCCCCGCCCCTCGCGAGACTTTGACTTTGGTATCGTAAAGAAAACCCAGCTTCAAGAGTCGGGCGCGAAAATTAGAATAATCCGAGAAATTTTCACCTAAAACGGTCGTGTAAAGCTGATATAAGTCACTCAAAGTAAATAACTCCGGCAACACTTCAAAGGCGACTGGGCTATATTCCAATTTATTTCGCAAACGCCGATGACCATACTCTAAGATTTTATGGTGGTCAAAGGCTAATTGTGGCACTTGCTCTAAAGGATACCAGGCAATTCCACTAACCCCATCGGCAATTAATTCAGCTTCTTCAAATCGTACCAAAGCAAAATAACTGACCGACAGATAACGAACTCCGTAACTTTCTTCGCATTCTCTCGGATCTCGTCCAGGCCCGCCAAAGCTGTATAACTGCTCTAGATACAGATTTTTCACGCGAATTTTTTCAGCCAAAATTCGATAGGCGGCATCTTCCAAAGATTCCCCTTGCCGCACTAAAGTACCTGGCAGACTCCACCGATCTGAAAAAGGTTCGTCTTGCCGCATGACTAACAAAACTAATAGTCGGTTTTGCGCCGTATCGACTGAGAAAATCACATTATCGACTCCGACTTTAAAATCCGCTAATGCCGGTTTTTTTACCGAATCACCTATCTTTTTCGAGCTGCGTCCTCGCATTCGTATAAACGTTCTCTATGAATATAGTCCTCAACGGTCGTCGTCAAGGCTTGTCTGTTGCCATTCTCACGATAAGCTGTGGAAGAAACCGCCGGTGGTTTAATGTCAGCGATCGCAATCTGCGCTCCTAGTTGCCTCAGCGCTTCCAAATCAGAGTCATCTATCGCATATCCTGGTCTAGGCACCACAAGTAGATGCACTTGCTGCAATAAATCTTCAACTCTATACCAACGCGGCATCTGGTTTACTAAATCCGAACCAATGACGACGGTAAAATCTGCCGACATCCCCCAGCATTGCCTAGCCTTCTGCACCGTCTCCAGAGTTCGAGGGCTACTGAATTCCGGATACAGCCCGATATTGTGGCAACTCGGATGAATTTCCTCAATCAGCAACCGTAGCATTGTTGAGCGATGTTCTAGCGGCGTTTGATGCGATTTAAACGGATTATTCGACGCCCAAACCGCAACCCAATCATAGTGTTGCGACAGCCATTTCAAAATCGCTTGATGCCCAGAAGTAGGCGGGTCAGCACTCGTACCAAACAAAGCAATTCTCATTATTTTCTTACTTCCTCTTACTTCCTCTTCTTTCCTCTTTCTTCGCGCTCTATAGCGCTAACGCGCATGGCTTCGCTAGGGCGTCTTTGCGGTTCGTTCCCAAATCCCTTAAGCAGCGCGACGAGTTTTTTCCATCAACTCCAGCAGTGCATCTGAAACCTCCACCGACGGCGACACAGGCGAATCCAATTGGCGAGTCTCCGCTGGTAAACTAGCGACCGAAATCGCAGTCCGTTCTCGAATTTGGGTTAAAGATTCTGGTAGAAACACCCGTTCGCCTTGCTTAAACATCGGCTGCAACAAAGGCTGCTCAAACTGCGGACTTTCCGTCACCAATCCCAATCGATCTGCTTTCATCAAATTGCCCTCAAAGCAGCGAAAAATCTGCTTGCGACCGGGATAAGTTAACTTGCCACTCGACTGTTTCATCACAGGAATGCCATCAATTTCAACCAGTTTATACACTCCATTGACTGGGGTTCCCGTAACCAATCGAGTTCCCAGTCCATAACCATCAATGCAAGCACCCTCTGCTTGCAATCGGGCAATTTCCCACTCATCCAAATCGCCACTGGCAAAGATGGGAACATCCGGTAAGAGCGATCGCACTTGTTTGGATAACCCTACCAAATCGCCAGAATCTAGCCGCACCCCAGACAATTGCATTTCTCCTGCATCGAGCTTTTCTGCCAGCATTTGGGCAGCGGCAACTGTATCGTAGGTATCAATCAACAACGGCGCACCCGGAAAATATCGATGGAAGGAGGTAAAAGCCTCTCCCTCACTCCCAGCAGTTGCTGTCAGCGCCATCACCAAAGCATGAGCCATCGTCCCGCTGGGCTTTTGACCCAACTTGATCGCTGCCAGTACATTAGAAGTCGCGTCCAATCCAGCCGCCAATGCCGCCCTGGCTGCCCACAGAGACGCTTGGGGGCTAAAAGCGCGCCGGGTGCCAAATTCCAGCAGCGTCGCTTCTGGCCCCGCTACATCCCGTATGCGCGCCGCTCGTGTGGCAACTAAAGTTTGATAATTAATTGTATTCAGCAGGTAGGTTTCCACCACCTGAGCTTGCCAAAGGGGGGCTTCCACCCGCAGCAGCGGCTCGTTGGCGAACACGGCGGTTCCTTCTGGAACTGCCCAAACGTCGCCGGTGAACCGAGCATCTGCTAAGAGCGACCAAAAACGCTCTGGTGCCCGATCGAAAATTCCGGTCGCTTGCAAAGCCACTATCTGGCTGGGACTGAAGCGGAATTTCTCCAGATAGTCCAGCGCCTGTTCCAACCCCATCGCAATCAAATAGCCAAAGCCAGCGGGTAGACGCCGCGCAAATAGCTCAAAGCTTGCCCGTGTTTGATCTAAACCTTCGCCGGTGTAGCAAGCTGCCATTGTCAGCTGATACAGGTCGGTTAAGAGGCTGTAATCTTCAGAAGCGATCGCGAGTTCCCGATCTTCTACCCTAACCGGCTCCTGAAGCAGGTTAGCAGGATGCTTTACAAGTCCGTCCACGGAAGTTCTCATAGTCTTGCTTCCTAGCAAGTGTGGGTTCTCTAATTATAGTAATATTCACCATAATAGTGTCAAGGCATTTTGATGAGTTCTTCAAGAAGATGGTTTCTGAAGAGAGCTTTATTGCCATCTTCAGGTCATTCTTAGGTTATATACATTATTCTTAATAGTATTTTGACTCAAAAGCTACAGAAAAGGGCAGTTGATGCCAAAAAGACACAGGAGAGAGCTGGCGGCGTTGCCCATTCGCCCTTAACCACCAACCATCAGTTTCTTGCGTTAATTGTGCAAAATCTAAATGAATTTAAAAGTATTTAGAAATCTTAAGTAAACTAACTGCCGACTTAAGTCTAAGCAAAGTATTGCAAACCTAATCAAACAAGTGTTGCAAATTACCTCAAACTATCCAGCCGTATTCATAATAAAAGTATCAAAGGCTAATATACATTTCATCGAATCCCCAAAGGAATCTGGAGAGTAAAGATATGAGTCTTACCCGAACGTTTGACAATATCATCCAATATTTTTCTGGCGCGATCGCTCGCATCTTTGGACTGAGTGACGATGCATATCCGGTAACTGGCGTGCAGCCCTTTACAGGAGAACCGTTTAGCGCACGTCGCAAAGAAGATTGGTAGTCAGCCTAAATGCTTTTTTCTATATTGTTGGAGTCAAAAATAAGAAATTTGGTGGAGGAAGAGGCTCTTTCTCCACCAAATTTTATGAAATGATTTTAAAAATTATTCTTCTGATATGGCTAAAAAGTCCCGCCAGAACGTCTTTTAATGTGTCAGTCACCTCAGACTGCTCTGTTGGATGGTTTAACATCCCTTTGGTGGCTGCAAAGCAGGGGAAACGACAAAAACCCTGTACCACTACTTAACGCTCAACTGGCGCTCAACTGGCTTGGTTAGCCCATATCCTGAGAATGGGCAATGAATGACCACTCGCCGCCTAGACGCCGTTCTCCTAAGTGGGGCAATTCGCAGGACAAACAGCAAAACGCCTGCTATGGTCGGGCAATATTCGGTGGATGAGGAAAATTCACGCACCGAATATTGCCTAGTTCTATAGTGACAAGCGTTCTATAAAATTGTATGGAATTTAATACAAAAGTTAGAGCTTATTTAAAGTTCTAAATACTCATTTGACGTAGCTGATGTTGTTCCTGGTTAAACTGCTTTTGTTCGGGGGTTAATACGTCATAATCAATGGGCGATCGCATATCCCACTGCACTCCTGCCAATAGCAGTAAAGTCCCCGCCATTACAAGACCCGTGGTGAGAAATTGCCAGCCTCCGACATAAGGCAAGATCCCAATGCCCAATAGATGAACGAACCCGTTAATCAGGAAAGTACGCGATCGCATTCCCATCCCCGTAAAAAAGTAGCCAATGGTACTTAAACCCAGCCAAAACTGACACAGGTTCATCAGCACCAACCCCCAACCCAGAAAAATACCCAAGTCAGTTAGCACCATCCCGAATAACATCAGTGCAACCCAGCTATAAAGCAGCCAGCGCAGGCGTTCTACTTTCACCCAAAAGTGAGTCAACACCACCATCCCCACCGTACCGACTAAGGTAAGTGCTGACCAAAACATCGCTTGCACGTACCAGCTAACAGGTAAAAACTGAGCATTGATAAAAATTGCAGCGGTAATCCAACCCCAAACAATAAACGCCTGATCGATTCGAGAATAAAAGCTCGAAATCAGCGTTTTATTTCCAACTTGCAAGTGAATACGTAAAAGCCCCTGACGATCCTGAAAATCAAGGGCTTCCTGTTTGCTACGGACAAGCGGTTCAGCAGGATTAAAAAAAGTCATTGACATCCATCTTTGGAGATAAATTGAATAAAGCGGGAGTATGTCCCTAGATAGGCTTCTTCAACTATCTTAATGGAAGCAGAAAATTTGTAATCTGGGATTCTACGGATATTGCAACCAAACTAACTGTTTGCTAGTTATCGAAAGTGTTAGCTAAGTAAAAGCATCTGAGTCAAGAAAAAAGCGATCGCGGCACTGCCTACAGGAACCGTCAGATTGTCGATGCCGAACCAGGAGAAAGCTTCTAAGAGAGTAGCAAAGAAAGCAACGAAAATCGGCACTACCCACGTTTGCCAGATATTGCCCTGGACTCCCAGAAAAATCAAGCTACTAACCCCATAGCTAACCAGGAACATCGTCAGCGAGCCTTCCCAACTTTTACGGATGCCCCAAAATTCATAGCGATGCTTACCAAATCGTTGACCAATGAGGGCAGCTAAGCCATCCCCCCAAGTCATCACCAAAATTCCCAGTGCTGCATATTGGGGTTGGTTTAGAGGCCAGAACCAACCGATTAAAATGCCAATACTGAGGGCATAGCAAAATGTCCCCCAGCTCTTGCGCCCAACGCTGTTAATGCCTGGAAGGATCGGAAATTTGTATGACAAAAGAGCCACTGCACTCGCGAAAATCGAAGCCGTAATCCCCACCCAAGCGGGAAGGTTCAGCCACCAGGCAAGCAAAATCACATTGCCCGTGCCAATGTGAACCACCTTCCGCACCTTTTCCGGTTCGGTAGAAGTGTAGCGATGCAGCCCTTCTGCCAGTAACACAAGAATGCCCAGGCAAGCCCCAACTAACCCAATGTGGAGCCATAGATCCGGAATTGATTCTAACCACAACACGGATTTACGCAAAGATTGAATTATAAAAAAAAGCTCTCCTTACCAATCTATTAGATCCAGGGCACAGTAATGAAAATATTACTAATTTGGCTAATTCGGGGATACCGAGTGCTAATTTCTCCCCTTTTTCCCCCAGCGTGTCGGTTTCAGCCGACTTGTTCCAAATATGCTTTAGAGGCGGTAGAGAGATTTGGCCCTTGGCGCGGCGGCTGGATGGCGATTCGGCGCATCTTGCGCTGCCATCCCTTCCATCCTGGCGGTTACGATCCGGTGCCACCCGCCGCTTCTGGGGCGGTTAAACAAACAAAAGAGTAAATGAAGTCATCGCGGGTATCAGATCGTCTAGAGGAGTTGCGTCGTAGTCGGTTTGTAGGACGCGATCGCGAACAAACTCTATTTCAGTCAGCGCTGGACGAGGCGCAATTACCTTGGCATCTCCTCTATATCTATGGTTCGGGTGGTGTTGGCAAGACGACTTTGCTGCGCGAGTTTGCCTACATCTGCGAACAAGCGAAAACGCCAGTTGTCTACCTAGATACCCGTAATGTCGAACCTTCACCCGACTCTTTTTTCAGCGCCCTCCAGATGGTTATCGGTCTGGAGCATCAAAACCAGCTTTGGGAGTGGTTTGCTTCCCAACCCGGTCACTGTGTCATTCTGATCGATACCTACGAAACCTTAACGCCACTAGAAGACTGGCTGCGGGAATTTTTCTTACCCCAGTTGCCGGAAAATGCCCTCGTCGTTCTCGCGGGTCGTCAACCCCCGTCATCTGCTTGGCGTGCCGATCCGGGGTGGCAGGCGTTGATGCGTTTAATATCCTTAAATAACCTGAATCCAGAAGAAAGTCGGACGTATCTGACCAAACGTCAGATTCCTGTCGAACAGCATTCCTCTGTTTTGAACTTTACTCGCGGTCATCCTCTGGCAATGTCCCTAGTTGCGGATGTTTTTGCCCAGCACGGCAATATTGATTTTCGACCAGAAGCCGCGCCGGATGTGGTGAAAACTTTATTAGAACAATTTGTACAAGAAGTCCCTAGTCCGTTGCATCGGGCAGCATTAGAAGTTTGTGCTTTAGTGCGTTTAACTACCGAAGCACTGCTGTGTGAAACGCTCGCGATTCCCGATGCTTACGAGTTGTTCAACTGGCTGCGAGGACTTTCATTTATTGAATCGAGATTACAAGGTATCTTTCCCCACGACTTAGCACGGGAAGCAATTTCCACTGACTTGCGCTGGCGAAATCCCGAACGCTATGCCGAACTGTTCGGTCGTGCCCGTGGTTATTACTGCAAACGTATCCTGCAAACTCAGGGTTCGGAACTAGAACGCGCCCTATTTGATTATGTTTTCAAAAGTCCGCAAGTACGACAATTTTTTATATGGCAAGACAACAACTTGCTGACTGACAGCCTGCGCGAGAGCGATCGCTCGGTGCTGATGGAGATGGTGGCGACTCACGAGGGGGAAGCTTCTGCCCAGCTTTTAGCACATTGGTTGGCGCGACAGCCTCAAGGAGTGTTGGTGTTTCGCCAGTCGGAAGGGGGAACTCCTCTAGGCTTTATGATGATGCTGGCTTTGGATGAAGCTAGTTTAGAAGATTTACAAGTTGACCCCGCTACTCAGGCGGTGTGGAATTATATCCAGAAGCAGGGAGCATTACAACTTGGTGAGAAGGCTACGTTCTGCCGCTTTTGGATGGCTGCTGATACTTATCAAGCTGTTTCCCAAATTCAAAGCCTCATCTTTATCAAAATTTTTCGGCACTGCGTCACGACTCCCGGCTTAGCTTTTATTTTTACAGCGATCGCTCGACCGGATTTCTGGGAATTGTTTTGTACGGCAGCCAATATGCCGTTGCTGCCAGAAACATCTTTTGAAGTGGGTGGACGGCGTTATGGTGTATCCGCACACAATTATCGAGTTTCTCCCGTATTCAATGATTTGTTGGAACTGCCAGCTTGGGCGATCGCGATCGCTTCACCAGGAGAGGGGGAGATCAGGCAAGGGAAGGGAATACCAATCCCCCATTCCTCATTACCACTTCCCAATTCCCCTTTAAGCCAATCTGAATTTGCCTCTGCGGTGCATCAAGCTTTGCGGGATTTCGTGCGACCGGAGGCACTATTACATAATCCTTTAGCGCGATCGCATCTGGTTATCGAACGTGCAGGCACCAATACTCGTGCAGCCGAACGAATTGCCGCCTTACAAGCGCTGTTGCAAGAAGCGGTTGAATCGTTACAGCGATCGCCCCGCGAAGCCAAATTTTATCGCGCTTTGGATCGCGCCTACCTGCATCCCGCTCCATCCCAGGAACGAGCCGCAGAAATATTAGATATATCTATCGGCACCTTTCGCCGTCATTTGAAAGCAGGAATTGTGCGAGTCACAGAGATTTTGTGGCATCAAGAAATCGACCGACTGGAAAACTAATATCAAGCGTGTCGCTTTTTGAAGACAAGCCAATGGCTAATACAAGAGTGACTATTAGCCATTAGAAATTGATCGCTTTTCGATCGAGTTTCGATCTGGAATTGTATAGCTTTCTTTCGCCAAACTAAAACTAACCCAAGCAAAAATTGTACTTGACAAGGAATGGCGAATATGTATTTTCCTCAAATAGCTGCATCAGTCGCTGTTGCCGCAACCGTGGTTCTTGGTATCTCAGGCAGCACCGCTATTGCTAGTAAAGCAGTGTCAAGCACGGCAGCACCAATGGCAGGCAGCTCAAATCTTATCTCATTGCTAACGGCTCAAAAACACAGCAACTCACCGACAAACACTGTATCTGACAAACTCGCTCGCCAACTCCAAGCAACACTGGACAAAACCCGCTTGGCAGCGGGAATTCCAGGTAAAGGAGGAGTAGCTGGTGCAACTTTAGCGATCGCCAGCCGCGACGAGGGACAATGGTTTGGGTCTAGTGGTGTAGCTGACCTGGCAACGGGAACCCCTGTGGCTCCACAGGATCAATTCCGCATCGGGAGCGCCACAAAGACATTTACGGCAACCGTTGTGCTGCAACTGGTGGATGAAGGAAAGCTCAAATTAGACGATACTTTAGACAAATGGCTTCCTTCAATTGCCAAAAATATTCCGAACAGTAACAAAATTACAATTCGCCAACTCTTGAACGGCACCAGCGGCATCTACGATTACTTAGCCGACGACAGCGCGATTTGGCAGGATATCCTTCAGAATCCATACAGAGACTGGAAGCCAGAGGAGCTTGTTTCCTACATTTACGGACGACAACCAACGATTGGGAAGTGGGTCTATCCCAACACTGGTTTTATCTTGTTAGGGATGATCGTTGAAAAGGCGACAAATTCCAGCCTAGCTAGCCAAATAGAAAATCGAATTATTAAACCCTTAGGGCTGAAAAATACCTTTTTTACTGCTAGAACCGATAGCGTTCCGGGGGGAATCGTTCATGCATATTGGGATATCTATCCTCAGGATGGAATTGATGAGGATCTTACATTTGTAAATATGTCAGTAGCATGGGCTGCTGGCACAATGGTTTCTAACACGCAAGACCTGATTCGCTTTGGCGATAAACTTTTCCGGGGTAAATTGTTGAAGCCTCGCACCCTCAAGGAAATGCTTACCTTTATCGACTTGGGAAGCGGTTTCGGATATGGGTTGGGGATTTGGTCTAACGACACCCCTTGGGGAAAAGCATGGCGAATCAGCGGGAGTGGCATCGGGACTGCTGCTGCGCTGTGGTACTTACCTAATCGAGGGCTTACCGTAGTGTCTTTGTCAAACCAAGAAGTCGGACAGTATTTTACCTCTATCCGCAATGCCACTCTAGAGTTAGTGCTGGGGAAACCGTAAGCAAGGCGATCTCACTTTCGTACCTAAACCCAGCATCCTAGAAGGATTGATGATACTCAGTGCTGGGTGCTTAGCTCCGCGCCAGCGCCGAATCAGTGCAACCAAGAAAACTTCGTAGAGTTCAAATCAGACAGGCAAACATAAAATATGGTGATCGCGATTCGGAACGCCCTGTCACAGGATTTCACCCAAATCGAGCAAATCTCGGTTGCAGCTTACCAGGAGTACGCACGCGCCCTAGCGCCCGGTAACTGGGAGGTGATGCAGGGGAATTTGTCCCAAGTCGCAAAGAGAGCCGAGGTAGCTCAGTTAATCGTGGCACAGGAGGATTGTCACCTCGTCGGGACAGTGGCGTACTTTGCTCCTGGTAAGTCAGACGGCAGGCTGTTTCCGCCCCAGTGGGCATCCATTCGCTTGCTGGCAGTATCCCCTTCCCATCGCGGAAAGGGAGCCGGACGACTGCTCACCCAGGAGTGTATTCAGCGTGCAAAAGCAGACGGTGCCTGCGAAATTGGAGTGCATACGAGCGAGTTGATGACGGTTGCCAGAAAAATGTATGAGCAAATGGGATTTCAGCAGGACATCGAACTCCCACCTATGTTTGGTCTTCGGTATTGGCGTTACGTGCTACCGCTGACCAAAACGCACGAACCATGCTAGCGATCGAGAAAATCACCCGATCGGGTGAGTCCATAGGATGAGGTTTACTAGAACCGCTTCTTTTACACTAGGTAGGAAACTTCTATAGCCCTTCGGGGAGTAAAAGTTTCCTACCTAGTGTGGCAGATTAACAGGATGACCCATCTAAAAGCCGGTTGAACAGCCAGCCATTTCTGAATCGCTAACGGCTAATAATTCATTGCTATTAGCATTCGCAAAACCAGAAATACATAAAGCTGCGATCGCCCAAGTTTATTAAAAGAACGGTTGAAAACACTGAATTTTTCTGGCTGGCGCGAACTGATAGCTACTTAGTTTTCCGGGTCATATTGTTAATATAAAAATTTTTGAGGGGTGAATATGTCTCTGATCCGCGACCTTGTACAACAGGCTCTGACAACAGGTTATTTAACCATTGCAGCAGAAAATCAACTGCGACAGCTTTTAAGAACTAAGTATGGTCTGGAAGACTTCAACGCTTTCATGGCTTTACAGACAGCTGCAATGTCTGGTCAGGTGAAGCAAGAATCGCGGGAATTAAGAGGTTTACAGCAAACTTTCTGTAAAACGAATAAGCAACCTAACACGCAATACGCAATTCGGTAATTTTTCAATTTTATCCATCCATAAAGGGCAAGTTAATGGCGGACACCCAATGCTTAAAAATTCGGATTAAGCCAGGATTGACCCTCCCTGTAATTGGTTGGCTCAAGAACTTGAACAATCAATTGGATGAAGTGCGGGAATTGCTGAGGAACGAAGGAGTCATTATAGAATCCATCTTTCTCGAACGCAGCCAAGATGGGGACTATTTAATTTTGTATCAAAAGGCAAAAGATTTAAGCAAAGCTAGCGAAACATTTCATCAGTCAAGCTCTCCACTCGCCTTGGCTACTCAGAAATTCATCAGCGAAACTTGGGGAGACATCCAGCCCCTAGAATTGGTCATCGACTTAGAGGGGATGACAGAAGTTTAGGTATTGCGGAAATCAACTATCAAGATTACGCTGGATCCAGCAATTTTTTGATGAACCGCGAAGTCGCGTTGGCGTAGCCTGCGCGTTAGCGCTTAGGACGCGAAGAAAGAAAAGAAAGAAGATTTTAAGGGATGAATTAAGATTGTTATTGTGGATTCTAGCACTGTTAATTTTTTATTAATAATTATTTTCTAAGTTTGATATAGATAAACGTTAGCTTTTAAATCTTTTTATCTCGTTATTTTGAAGCGTCGATTAAACTTGTCTAAAACTACTGATAAAAATACTGCATATTTTGAATATTTCACGCCAGACGGCAAAATAAGGTCAGTCTGAAAGAGCGGAATATGAAACCTTATCAGCAGATTGTAATTGTAGAGTGTGGTGAGCCGCTCACTGCCATTCCTTTGGAACAATTTGCGGTTGTCTCTCCCCATCCTTATGAAAAATTGGGTGCGACTTATGGCGATCGCTCACCTTATTATCTCCGTCAGGGTGTCCTCGAATCCCTAATTGCCGCCCAACACCAGTTAGCTGTCACGAATCCAGATTGGCGGATCGATGTCTTTGATGCCTATCGACCCGTGGAAGTCCAGCAATTCATGGTAGATTACACCTTTGCTGAAGTGGTTCAGGCTCAAGGTTTAAACTTGATTGAGTTAACAGAAGCTCAGCGTCAAGCAATTTGGGAGATAGTTTATCAATTTTGGGCACCCCCCAACCTCGATCCAGCAACGCCACCGCCTCACAGTACGGGGGCTGCGGTGGATATCACCTTAGTAGACAATACTGGCAAGACGATAGATATGGGGGGAGAAATTGATGAAATATCAGCGCGATCGCATCCCGATTATTATGCCAATAGCACCCAGGCAGTCGAACAGCAGTATCATTTTCACCGGCAGCTATTAAATGATGTCATGCTCCAAGCTGGGTTTCGCCGTCATCCCAACGAGTGGTGGCATTTCTGCTTGGGCGATCAGATGTGGGCGTGGTTATGCAATCAAGAAAATCCCCATCATCCTGTGACTGCCCGTTACGGTAGAGTTGCTTGAGCTAGGAAAGGATATCTATGGCGATCTGAAATGTCTTAACATCTATTGGTTGGGGGTAATTTAGCTTTTTTGCTGATTTCCTCGCAATTTCATTTGAATCTTCTCTCTTGAATTTCTCTTTCCCTCTGTCTTTATTGCTCCGCATCGCTAGCTAGCAAAGGAAGAGCAACTAGACGTGATATCAGGGAAGCCAGTTAGATATCCTAAGTTAAGAATGGATAAAAAACGATGACTACATCTAGGCGCGTATTCGTTTTAATATTTAATCCTCGGACTGACAACGAGGGGATTCACTCGATTCAGATTGGCGATCGCAACTGGATACTCATGTTTGAATCAGAAGACGATGCGACTCGCTATGCGATGCTGCTAGAAGCCCAAGATTTTCTCAGTCCCAGTGTTGAAGCCATCGATGCAGAGGAAGTCGAGGCATTTTGCGAGGGTGCAGGTTACGAGTGCAAGCTAATTCCGGAGGGATTTGTTCCCGAAGGAGATGCGGAACGTCTTTTTCTGGTTCCGCCAGAAACGAATCTGGAGGAAACAGACTGGAAACCAGATGCTCCGCAAGCGGAAGTTTCCGATCTAGACAGAATTCGCCGTCAATTAGAAGGACTGTTATGAAAGGATCGAGGATGTTAGCGATCGCGTAACCCATAGCGGCGCTTTCTTGGCAGGATGAACGATAAAAAAAATGAAGGATCGAGGATGAAGAATCTGGAGGAGCGAGGACATCTTTTAACAGAACAGGTTAATCCCAATAGCCAGAATCTCGACCAGATGAGTTCTCTGGAATTGGTAGATTTGTTCAATCAGGAAGATGCTCAGACGCTAGCAGCGATCGCAATCGCCAGAACTCAGCTCGCTGAAGCAATCGATAAGACGGCTGAGGCGTTACGTCATGGGGGACGCCTGTTTTATGTGGGAGCTGGGACGAGCGGGCGTCTGGGCGTCTTGGATGCAGCCGAGTGCCCGCCCACCTTTTGTACGCCGCCAGAACTGGTACAAGGGATTATCGCCGGGGGTGCGGGGGCGTTAATCCGCAGCTCAGAAGATTTGGAAGACAAACATGAAGACGGGGCATCTGCGATCGCAACTCGGCAGATTACCCATCTCGATGTCGTTGTCGGCATCACCGCCGGGGGAACAACACCTTTTGTCCACGGTGCAATCCAAGCGGCACGTCAGCGGGGTGCAACCACGATTTTGATTGCCTGTGTCCCAGCCGAACAAGTCACCATCGATGCAGATTTAGATATTCGCCTAATCGTAGGGCCAGAAGTGGTGGCAGGCTCGACGCGACTGAAATCCGGAACCGTCACTAAAATGGCTTTAAATATCCTCTCCACCGGCGTGATGGTGAAGCTGGGCAAAGTCTACGGCAATCGCATGGTAGATGTCGCCGTTACTAATAAAAAATTGCACGATCGCGCCCTGCGAATGCTGCAAGACCTCACGGATTTAAATCGAGAAGACGCTGGATATTTGCTGGAGCAAAGTGGGCGTTCTGTCAAGTTAGCGTTGTTGATGCATTGGACGGGTTTGGAGAAGCAAGAAGGCGATCGCCTTCTTGCAGAACACAAAGGTAATCTCAGAGCAGCTGTTTCCAGCTACAACCACCCCAGCGACTCTCCCTAAATTTGAGATTTGAGATGTTGGAATTCTATTTCAACTCTCAAATTTTTCCCAGTTTCAACGGCTGATATTGCCTTGCCGATTTGAGGCAATTTTTGATTTTTATCACCACTGGGGCTGTGCTGCCAATAACGCCTCAGCTGCCGCTGCATCTACCGGCTTAGAAAAAAAGTATCCCTGTCCGTATTCACATTGCAGCCGCTTGAGCTGAAGCATCTGCTCTGCGGTTTCGATACCTTCGGCAACCACATCCATCCCCAAATTGTGAGCCAGCGTCATAATTGTCTGGACAATTTCCCAGCGATTTTCCTCATCCCCCATGCCGCTAATAAAGGAGCGGTCAATTTTCAAAGTATCAATTGGTAAGCAATGCAGACGCCCCAAGGAAGAATAGCCGGTGCCAAAGTCGTCAATTCCCACTTTCACTCCTAAGGCTCTGAGCTGCTCAAGCATAGCGGTTACGGCATCGGCATCTTCTAGCAAGCAAGTTTCAGTAATCTCTAGCTTTAAACTGCGAGTTTCCAAACCAGTCTCCCGAACAATTCGATCGATCTGCTGAACCATGTCAGATTGGGCAAACTGCATCGCAGAAAGATTTACGCCAATTGTTAATTGTTCATAGTTGGATGTTGAGGGTTCACTATTCTGAACGAATCTTTCTTGCCAAGCCCGCATCTGGCAGCAGGCTTCGCGCAATACCCACCAATCCAGTTGCGCCATCAGTCCGGTTTCTTCTGCAACGGGAATAAACTCAAGCGGAGAAACTAACCCTCTCTTAGGGTGCTGCCAGCGCACGAGTGCCTCAAAGGCAGTAATTTTGCCGGTTGAGAGGGAGATAATAGGCTGGTAGTAAACCCGAAACTCAGAGTTAGGTAAAAGTTTTAAGTTTGGAGTTTTGAGTTTTGAATTTTCATCTTGTAAAGGAGAACTCAAAACGGAGAACTCAAAACCTTCCTTAGATAAAGCTCCAATTGCCAGACGCAGGTCGGTTTCTAATTGTAAAAGTGCGATCGCGCGTGCATGTAAAGTCGTGTGGAAGACTGCATAACGCCCTTTTCCCATTATTTTTGCCTGAGATAGGGCAATGTCGGCATCGCGCAGCAAGTCCCACTCCGGGTTAAGTACGGGTTCTTGCCCCTTTTGAGTGTTGGGTGAAGGAAGAGTTGAAGGTGTGAGGAAAGGAATTGTCTTACCATCCTGTCCCACTCTCCGAGTCTCCGGCTCTCCGGCTCTCCGGCTCAGGGCAATGCCAATACTGGCGGCGGCGAATACTTCATGTCCATCGAGGTAAAAGGGTGATGCGAGGGCTTCGTGGATTGACTCGGCAACGCGGGTCGCGTCACCCAGTTGCTGAATCTCCTCCAGCAGGATCGTGAACTCGTCTCCGCCAAGACGTGCCACCGTATCTCTGGGGCGCATCAGGGTACAAAGCCGATGCGCGATCGCGACAAGTAGTTTATCTCCGACCGTATGCCCCAAGCTGTCGTTAATCACCTTAAATCGGTCGAGATCCACAAACAGTACCGCAAATAGATAATTTTCAAACTGATAGGTACGTTCTAGGGCAACCTCCAACCGCTCCATAAATAAGGTTCGATTAGGCAAACCCGTCAGCGAGTCATAAAGTTGCCGTTGCTGCTGCTGCTGCTCAATGTGTTGAAGCTGCGCTTTCATTCGCAGACGCTCTTGGATGCTCAAGCTCGCTGCCGTTAAACAAAATAATCCCACGGGTGACACGACCGGCATCAAGTAACTTACCCGCAAAAGCACTACACTGACAATGACCCAGCCGCTACAAAGACTAACGACTGCAATCAGCTGGTGTCTCGCCCGATAGCGGTTGAGCGTGAAGCCAAGCATTGGCCCGCCCAGCAACAGGAAACCCAGCAGCCACTTGGGGTCTGGGTTTTTCAGAAAGTTTTCTTGCAAGAGATTATTCAGAACGGTAGCGTGCAGGTGAATTCCACTCGCGGGTGGATGACCTTCAAACGGAGTGTTTAGAGGATCGAGAGCGGCGGCTGTGACGCCCACCATCACAATTTTTCCCTTGAATGCCGAGGCAGGCACTTTCCCCTGAAGGACTGAAACAAAGGAATAGTGCGGTGCCTGAAGCACCTCACCGGGCCAGTTCACGAGCAGCGGTTGATTCATCGGTGGGAGTTTTACCGGCTCTTTCACCAGTGAATAAACCTGGGAAGCCGCGATGCTTAAAAGAGGCACGCCTTCAAGTTGCGGTACAACTTGGCGAGTTAAACCATCGCTATCCTTGTGGTTGGCAATATGTCCGATTGCGATCGCGCTTTTGCTCAATTCTGGAGTAGGACGCAAAGGGTTTTTTTTGAGATCCCACCCCTGCGCCAACACCACCTGACCCACTTTTTCCATCGCCGCCGCCATCTGTCCGTCTTCCGGGCTACTTTCGGGCATCAGCACGTCCAATACCACCACACTAGGCTCTGCTGCGGATAGTTGATTCAGCAACTGGGTGTATTGCTTGCGAGGCCAAGGAAAACGACCTAGTTCCTTTAAACTGGCATCATCAATGTCAATCAACACCACCCGTTCATCCCAAGGCATCGTTCCCCGGAGGCGGAATAAACCCCGATAAGCAAGCTGTTCCAGTGGTTGCCAAATCCCTAGCACCAAACCACTTGCAACGATTAAAGAAGGAAAAAAGAAAAAAGCAAAATTAGCAATAAAGGATTTTTTTTCTTTTTCTTCTACTTTTAAACTTTGAATTTTGGACTTTTCAGGGAATTGCCAGTTCATACATCTGCTGTTTTCCCAAAGGAGTCGCAACAGCGTTGATGCGACCGTTTATAACAATTTTGCTTAATGCTGCTAGGTTTAATTTTTTCCAACTCTCAATTTGGTAGAGACGCGAACTGACTCTTTCAGCGCTAGGCTAACGCCTCGCTTCGCTGTTTTCATGCCCGTTTTCATGCCCAAAAGGCTGTACGCGATCGCCTTTAGTTCCCTTGCGAATTCAACCTCAATCCGAAATCTACCATCCAAAATTTTCTAAAAGGTTTTGTTAAATGGATACCCAAATTTGTAATTGCGCTTAACTGCAACAGCAGCATCTCAATTATAAAAATTGATTGGGAACCATCTCTATCCCCCCACCCCCCTCCGCTGGAGAAAGGAAGACCGGGAATCATTTCCTTTCACCGGGCACTTGAGTGCATCGTTTGGTCAAACACCTCATACCGTCCCTTTCCTAGCGCTTTGGCACGATACAAGGCTGTATCGGCATCGCGCAGGAGGTCTTCAGGTCGATCGTAGCCGCTGCTGAGAACAATGCCAATACTTGCGGCAGTAAAAACTTCGTGTCCGTCGAGATAGAAAGGCGGTATCAGTTCTCGGTTGATTCGTTCGGCGATGCTGGTGGCGTGACTCAGGTCGTCAATAGCTTCCAAAAGCAGGGTAAATTCATCTCCCCCCAAACGAGCGACGATGTCTTCAGCACGCACGCAGGTTTCGAGACGGCGAGCGACGCAGCGAAGCAGCCGCTCCGCTAACGCCACCAATAATTTATCCCCAACCAGATGCCCCAAACTGTCGTTCACTTTTTTGAAGCCATCCAAATCTACAAACAGCAGCGCAAACTGAAAATCTTGACACTGTTTGGCTCGCTCCACCGCTTGACTGAGGCGCTCCATGAACAAAGCTCGGTTGGGCAAGCCGGTTAAGATATCATAAAACGCCCGCTCCCGCAGATGCTCCTTTGCCCGTTTGCGCTCGGTAATATCTTCCACCGTGCCTTCGTAGTAAAGCAGCTTACCTTCACAATCGCGCACCGCACGGGCATTTTCCGAAATCCAAATGATGCTGCCATCTTGGCGGGAAACAGCGGACTCAAACTCTGAAACGGCATCGTGTTCTTGCAACAGGCGCGTAAACTCAGCACGCCGGTTCGGATCAACGTATAGTTGCTGCTTAATATCCGTCAGACGCGCCATCAGTTCTGTCGGAGACTCATATCCATAAATGCGTGCCAGAGCGGGATTGGCACTAATATACTGTCCGTCGGGCGTTGTCTGGAAAATCCCTTCAATTGCATTCTCAAAGATACTGCGATATTTTGCTTCTGCTTGTTGCAGAGCTTCTTCTGTCCGCTTGCGTTCGGTAATATCGGTGATGAAGCCTTCAAGTCCCAGGACTTTACCAGCGCTGTCACAAACTGCCGCTCCTTTTTCCCAAACCCATTTTTCTACACCTGATTTGGTAAGAATGCGATATTCCACAACATAAGGTTTCAGAAGCGTGATTCCCGTAGCGATCGCCTCTAAAACTTTGGGTAAATCCTCAGGATGAGTAATGGAATCATAAGACACCGCGCGATCGCCAATCAATTCTTCACTGTGATACCCAGTCAGCTTAAAGCAACCTTCACTAATGTAAGTCATCGACCACGCTGGGTCATTTCCACAAGAAAACACAATCCCTGGCAAGGAGTCAATCAAACTTGCCAGACGGCGCTGGCTTTCCCTCAGGGCAGCTTCCGCTTGTTTTTGCTGCATCACGGTTCCTAGATGCGCTGCCACTGCTGACACCAGCTCAACCAGTCGCTTGTCCTTAGGGCGAGATTCAAACAGGAAGAAAGTGAGAATTGCCACTACCCGATCTTTAGAGAGAATCGGCACGGCAAATCCCGCTTTGAGTCCACAATTTCTTGCGAACTGAGTCCGGATAAAAAATGGGGGCGGCTCAATCGAAGCATCAGGAATCCACTCTGGCTGCTTGGATAGCCAAACTCGTCCCGGTAGCCCAATTCCCGGTGAAAACTTCAACATTTCGCTCTGCCGCCGGAACTCGCTCAGGGTTAGGGGAAGTTCTGATTGCAGCTTAGTGTTGGATTGCAGGTTAGCCTGTTGAAAGTTAGCTGGTTGATTTAAATTTTCCAGTTTCAACCTTTCAACCTGTAACTGTTGTAACGTTTCAACCTCTAATTCTAAAGTGCTGCTGTACCAAGCCGGACTGCATTCTAAAACCGTGTCGTCTGAGCTGGGTATCCAAGCTTCACCAAAATTCCAGCCGGTCGTTTCACACACTTGACGTAGCGCGACTGAAAGTGCAGTGTGAAAATCTGGAGCAGCACCAATTGCCTGGGTTAGGGTTTGCAACAGTTGAATTTCTTCTTCAGCCCGCTGGCGATCGCTAAGGTCAATAGACCTATCCATAAATTGGTCTAAAGTGTTAGCGGAGCGGGGGTCTAAGAAATCCGGATTAGGGATTGAAATCATGATCAAGCCCTCCAGAGCCAGCAGTTCTCCCGATTGGGAGAAAACTCCACAACCCTGTTCCCATACCAACTTTTCTTCTCCCGCCGCCGTGATGATGCGGTAGACAAGCTGGAAGGGTCTATATTCTTGCACGGCGGCTTGTATGGCGTTCCACACCTGCTCTCGGTCGTCGGGATGAATCAGTTGGGCATAGCAGATTTCTCGGTTGCCAATGAGTTCAAACGGAGAGTAACCAGTGAGCTGATAGCAGTCCTCGCTGACCGCTTCCATTGTCCAGCTCTGGTCGTTGCGGCAACGGTAGGCCATGCCAGGTAAGTTACTCATCAGGGTTGAAAGGGGACGAACTCCGGATAGGGATTGTCCCGTTGAAACAGGGCACTCTTGTAATGCATCTTCTGTCTGCAACGTATAAGTCATTTCAAACGGTGTTCCCAGTCCCCTGATGTTTTCCTTGAGATCAACGAGATCAACTGGTTCTAACCGCTCCACTCTCGGCGTCTCCTACAGAAATAATGTAAAGCTGGGAGAAAGCTCGTCAGCTGCGGCGAGGCAGCGATTCGCTGCTCCTTTCAGGATGGTTAGTGTATATTAAACTACCCTGAAGTTTCCAACAACAGTAAAATAGACTACACTCGAATCGCTAATTGAAACATTTCTAATTACTAATTGCTAATAGTTTTTAATATGCAGCATTGGATGCCGAAAGATAGAATTTTCGCTAAGCAAAGATTAACGCCTTATCTGTTTTTGCTGCCTGCTTTGTTGATTTTGGGGCTAACCGTTTTTTGGCCTGCCTTACAAGCGTTTTACCTTTCTTTCACGGAATATACTCTGATTGGTCAAGCGCCAGAATGGGTGGGTTTTAAGAATTTTCGGCGTCTGTGGATCGATAGAGTGTTTTGGCAGACGCTGTGGAATACTCTGCTTTACCTGATTTTTGTAGTGCCGATTTTAGTTGTGGCATCGCTAGGACTAGCGATTCTGGTTAACCAAAAACTACGTGGAATTAGCTGGCTTCGGGCAGCTTATTACACACCTGTAGTCATTTCAATGGTGGTGGCTGGGATTGCGTGGAACTGGCTTTATGCAGAAAACGGTCTGTTGAATCAGGTGTTAGTAAATACAAAAATTATCCCATTTCTCCAAAATGGCGTCCCCTGGCTGACTAGCCCGCGCTTTGCACTTTTTAGCGTGATGGTGGTGACGGTTTGGAAGGGATTAGGCTACTACATGGTGATTTATTTAGCTGGCTTGCAATCAATCCCAGCTGATGTCTATGAAGCGGCGGCAATTGATGGATCGGATGGGATTGCTAAGCATTGGGACATTACGATCCCATTGATGAAACCGTATTTAGTGCTAGTGGCGGTGATTTCTGCGATTTCTGCCACGAAAGTATTTGAAGAGGTTTATATTATGACCCAAGGAGGGCCGCGAAACAGTTCTAAAACGATTGTTTATTATCTCTATGAGCAAGCTTTCCAAAATTTAGAGATGAGTTATGCTTGCACAATTGGATTGGTGTTGTTTTTGGCAATTCTGGGGCTATCAATCTTGAATTTAAAGCTATCAAACTCAATTAAAAATTAGAAATAAAATTAAAAATAATTTTTAATTGTTCTGCTGGCAAATCCACTCAACCGCAGCGACTAAATCCGCCGCGATGAAATCCGGGCGAGTGTGGTGCTGATACTCGCCACCCAAGACGCGATCGCCAAATCCAGTCTGCACTAAAATCCCGGTAGAACCGGCATTGTGCGCCATGTCAATATCGGTGGCTTTGTCCCCCACCATAAAACTGCGCGACAGATCCAGATCGTGTTCCCAAGCAGCCGCCACCAGCATTCCCGTATTCGGCTTGCGCCAGGTACTCCAGCGGCTGAATTCTGGATTTGTCCCTCCTTCTGGGGGGCTGAGATAAGGGCAGTAATACAAAGCATCTAAACGCGCCCCTGCTTCAGCTTGCAAGAGGTGGCAGAGGCGCAGATGCAGAGCATCCACATGACTAGCCGGATAGTAGCCTCGTGCGGGGCCAGATTGATTGGAGACGAGACAGCAAAACATCTGCCGGTCGTTGAGCAGCCGTACCGCCTGAGCAACCCCCGGTATCAGGTGTAAATCCTCAACTTGATGGATATAACCGGCTTCGACATTGAGGACGCCATCCCGGTCAAGAAATACTGCTGGTTTGGCAGTTTTAGACATGAATTGAATCAACAGAGAATAGTTTGGAGGGGCGGGAAAATTAAAAATTAAAAATTTTGTTTTGCATTTTTAATTTTTAATTTTTCAGGATTTAACCGCCCCAGATTTGCTGGAGAACGTCTGCTGGGGGAATGTCGGCTATCGAGCGACTAGGGGATTGCAAACCGCGAACGCGATCGCTACTCGGCAGCAATTTTTTCGCTTCTGTAGGGCCAAACAGCGCAATCGTGTAAGTCCCAACGGCGACGGCTAAGTGCATGGGCGCACTATCCGTACACAGCATCAAGTTAGCACCAGCAATCATTGCCGCCAACTTTCCGATATCCCCAGGCGAAGTTACCTTCAGGTTAGGAGAGAACTGCATTAGTTCGCTGACAAATGCTTGATCCTCTGGCCCTTTGAGGAGAACAATCGGCAAATCGGGCTGTCGCTGTTGAGTTTCTTGAATAATCTGCTGCCATTTCTTGACCGGGTAGATTTTATCTATCCCTTTCGCCTGAGCCAGGGCGCTAGAACCGCCATGAATCAGGATGTAGCCAGTTTCTTGAACACCGAGTTGTTTTTGTTCCTTTTCTGCCCACTCAATATCTGGTTTTGGTACATTGACCGCCAGAGGAGGACAGGGGGAATTCATTCCTAAACCTTGCAGCAAATCGTGATACATATCACCGGCATACTGCTCGGTTTTTAGCGGAACTGGGTTGGTGAGAAACCAGTTTCCTGGCCCGTTATAGCTAATTCGAGTGGGAATGCCGGTCAGCCACAGCAGCAGCCCTACACTCCACCTGCGCCCCAGAGATAGGGCGATATCATACTCGCGATCGCGGATTATACCCAGTAAATTTCCCCAGTCTGCTGGTCCGGTACGGTCTTTGAAGTCATAGGTGAGGATTTCATTAACCGACTTGCAAACCCGGTAGGCACCCTTTGCCCTGGGTTCTACAATGACATCAATCTGAGCTTCCGGGTAATACCGCTTCAGGTCATCCAGGGTAGGGAAGAACAGAATTTGGTCGCCAATCCCGCCGGGGACAAGGGCAAGTATTCGCATTACTGTTGATTGAGGTTACTTATCAGCTTCATTTTAGGGGAAGATATACTTAGCGCAACAAGGATTAACAAAGCGGTCAGCAAAAGAGGAAGCGTGTGCATTTATTGATTCCAGCAGCAGGGATGGGGCGTCGGATGGGGAGCGAGCGAAATAAACTCCTTTTGACGTTGCTCGGTAAACCCTTGATTCACTGGACTCTCCAGGCGGTTGAAGCTTCCCGTCACATCAGTTGGATCGGTTTAATTGCTCATCCAGATGACTTTTCTGACTTCAAGGAGATTCTCGCTGACCTCTCCCTCACTAAGCCCGTGCAATTGATCGTTGGTGGGTCAACCCGTCAAGAGTCGGTCTACAACGGCTTGCAGGCGCTCCCATCCGCCCACCACGTCTTAATTCATGATGGCGCTCGGTGTCTGGCGACGCCCCAATTACTGGATCGGTGTGCTGAGGAACTAATAAATTGTCCTGGCTTAATTGCAGCGGTGCCGGTGAAAGATACGATTAAAGTCGTGGATGCGGCTGGGTTCATTGAAAGTACACCCGATCGACAGCATCTATGGGCGGCTCAAACGCCCCAAGGTTTTAAAGTTGATTTGTTGCAACAGTGTCATACGGAAGCCCGACGCCAAAATTGGGAAGTTACCGACGATGCGGCTTTATTTGAAAAGTGCAATTTGAAAGTCCGGATTGTCCAGGGAGAAGAGACGAATCTGAAGGTGACTACGCCGGTGGATTTGAGCGTAGCAGAGTTTATCCTGCGCGATCGCTTACCAACAGGATGATATTAATAACGGCGTGACTCTGGTGCGCGATCGCTGTGAGCGCTCTCTTGCGGATCGGAGTTCAATTGGCTGCTGGGTTCATATTTCTTTTGAACTTCTTCCAGCTGCTTAGTAATTTGATTAATTCTTTGCTTAACCGTCTGAAAGTCAATATTGCGCCAATGAATAATCGTATTTTTTACTTTTTTCTGTTCTCTGTCAGCCACAGCTTGCATTCGCCCCCCTTCACAAATTTTTTTTAACCGGTCTTGTAAATTAATGTAACTTGTGATACGGAACAGTCCACTCCGTCTTGCGGAGGAAGCCAAAGTAAATATCTCCGTATCTTGTACCATTTTTAAGTCGGCGGTTTCAACCACGTCTAAAACTCTGAAACCCTTGCACAATCGGAGGTCGGGTAGAACGTAAACGTAGGTGCGTTCGTGCCGTAAGGCTTTAGCTTTCAAGGAAGAGTAACAGGGTAAACTGCCCTAGTGCTGGGTAACGCGCAACTCAAGCGCCACGCACCCCGCGCCCGGAGGTGGCTCCCCAGCCTACACATCCGCGATTTGGATTAGTTTTTCACGAGAGCTTAAGATCGTTGTTGTTTCTTGTTTGCAATCGATGGACTTCTTAACCCCCCAATTTATTGGGGGGTTGGGGGAATCAATAATGTAGCGCCTCACAACCCAAATGGTATTCGTTTGCGTAGTCGCGACTTTAGTTGTCAGGCGTTTTTATTGAATCCAAAAAGTGAATTGGATTGACGAGAAAACATCTATTAAGCCTTTTTATAGATGCGGATATAGTCAACATCCAAGTAAGTCGGAAATGGGGTGGTGGTGAGAGGACATCCCGCAAAGCTGTTGCAGCTACCCACGAGATTGCCCACCGCCAGAACCATTGGAAAAGCATCAAACTTTTGCGTGGTGGTAAACTTTTGCACGCCATCGACGAGCCATGTCAAGCGTCCGGGTTCCCAAATTACAGTGTATTCGTGAAAGTCGTCGGTGTAGTTAGTTTCGTACAGCTTGGAAACTTCTGACTTCTTTTTACCATCCAGCAAATAGTGCTGCGTAAAAATATTTTCGTTAGGGATGTTTCCCCTAAGTTCAGCAAAGTCGATTTCCGGAGGCCATTTAAAGTCCTGTCGCCACAGCGAAATGTAACCTTGGGTTCCTTCTCCCTTTTGAAAACGCGCCCGAACTACCCAACGCCCGTAGGTTTGAGCCGTAAGTTGGGTAAACCCGCCTGCGGTATAAGGAAACGTGACTCCATCCTTAGTGATGGTTTCCTTGGCAATCTTGAGGCGCAAGAGTCCGTTTTGTACAATCAGTGCTGAGTTTCCATTCCACCAGGAAACTGCTCCTGCTGTACTCGGTTTACCCCAGTATCGAACGTAATTCGCTTTATCGAGAGAAGTTGAGTTGAACTCATCTGCGAAGGTAAGAGTCCAACCCGGAATATTTGGAGCGCTTCCGGTCGTGGCAGTGATTGCAGAACCTGTTTGGCTCAGGCTCAATATTGGCACGAGCGGTAGCACAAACAGGAACAAAAACACAAGAATTCTTTTCATTTCGATCGTAACGAATTGTTCATGGCTGTTCCTTGCAGGGGATCAGCCTATTTACTCTTCTGACTTGTTGCGATCGCACCGGACACTATCAGGAACCGCCTGCTTGTCTAGGTAATGCTAACTGTCAAGGAATATATTGTTGTTTACGAGTAGTAACTAGATTTCACTCTCAGGAAGCTTCCGTAAATACTTGATAGAAATGTAGTAATATTTAAACAAATTAAGTAGAAATACTTCGATTAATCGCTCAATAATTTGTTGGTTGAAGCAGCCCCAGAGAGCAGCTAGAGTATCTAGCTAAGAAAATCAGCAAGATAAAGACCCAAATTAAATTTCATAGCTGCTAAATTTCAGTTGAAATGACGTTCTTTTTAATGGCAACAAAGCCATGTAGATAACTAAACACGACTCAGAAGCGGTTATACAGCACCCTGCTTTGGCGTTCGCAGGCTTGCTATGGTGATTTCAGGTAAATATGAATTCCCACCCTATGACACAGCCCTTTCTGCCCAGGGTTTCCGTAATTGTCCCTATCTACAATGGTGAGGCGGACTTGCCAGACTTAATCGACTGCTTGCGATCGCAAACTTACCCCGCTGAGTCTGTCGAATATTTGCTGGTCGATAATAATAGTAGCGATCGCACTGCCACCCTTCTCCAGTCAGCCGCCTCCTCAGCCGCCGCTGACGGCTTAACCATTCGCCCGATTGCGGAAAACCAAATCCAAAGCTCTTACGCGGCTCGAAACGCCGGAATTCGGGCATCAACGGCTGAAATTTTTGCTTTTACCGACGCCGATTGTCGTCCTCAACCGCAGTGGTTGGCAGACCTGATTGAGCCGTTTGCCAATCCAACGATTGGCATTGTTGTCGGTGAAATTATGGCATTGCCAGGGAACACCCTGTTAGAACAGTACGCTGACCGAGAAAATGTTTTGTCTCAAAAACATTCTTTAGCAAATCCGTTCTGTCCTTATGGTCAAACGGCTAACTTAGCAATTCGTCGGAAAGCTTTAGAACAGGTAGGTTTGTTTCGCCCTTATCTAACCACTGGCGGCGATGCTGACATCTGTTGGCGCATCCAACGCGAAAGTGACTGGCAATTGCATTTTGCCCCAACTGCTATTGTCCGCCACCGTCACCGCTCCACGTTCCAGGAACTTCAAAGTCAATTGCGTCGCTATGGTCGCTCAAATCGATACTTGCACGAACTGCATGGTGTTAAGCTGACAGCAAACCTGAGTGCAAAGGAATATCTATACCGATTGAGTCGGTGGTTGGTCAAGGAAGTGCCGGTGACAGGTGTGAAAGCGATCGCGGGGAAAGCCGCGCTTGTAGACTTGTTAAGGACTCCGATTAATTTGATCAATGTCCGCGCGAGAGCCGCAGGGCAAAATGAAGCTAGGCTTCCAGAAGCAGCCAAAGTAATTGAGTGGCTGGAAAAACCCCAGGATGTGGAAGTAAATCCATGAAAATCCACCAACGCCACGCATGGCCTGATACCCCTGAGGAAGCGATCGCTATCCAGCAACAACTGAGCAAAGAAGTGATTACTTCAGACCAGTTGGAATCGGTGCAGTATGTCGCCGGGGTCGATATGGGTTTTGAGGAGTCAGGTACCATTAGCAGAGCAGCCGTTGCTGTTCTGAGTTTTCCAGATTTACAGTTACAAGAGCAAGCGATCGCCTTCCGTCCCACTACGTTTCCCTACATTCCCGGATTCCTCTCCTTCCGAGAAATTCCAGCCGTGCTAGACGCCTTAGAAAAAGTCAGCATCACGCCTGACTTAATCCTCTGTGATGGTCAGGGGATCGCCCATCCCCGCCGATTTGGCATCGCCTCCCATCTCGGAGTTCTAATCGACCTTCCCACGATTGGCGTTGCCAAATCTTTGCTCGTTGGTAAGCATGATGAGTTGCCAGTTGAAAAAGGCGCATGGCAACCGTTGCGGTATCGCCGCGAAATCATTGGTGCAGTATTGCGGACGCGCACGGGTGTAAAACCCGTTTATGTTTCTAGCGGACATCGGGTAAGTCTAGAAACAGCGATTGATTATGTGATGCGTTGCACTACGAAATATCGCTTACCAGAGACAACTCGCATTGCTGATAAATTGGCGTCAAATCGATAATGCAAGCTTGAGAGGGATGCGATCGCCGTACAGATTGGTTGCCAAGGGCGATCGCTTCATAGAGTGTCTCAATATAAGCCTTAAATTCAATTCCTAACTTAAACCAATTCTTCTTTTACTTTGATGCCATTCTTCTTCACAATATAAGCGGGAACGCCGACGACCACACAGTTATCAGGAACATTTTTAACGACAACTGCGTTAGCTCCAACCGTAACATTGTTCCCTATCGTTACTCCGCCAATTACTTTAGCACCGGCAGTAATGCGGACATTATCCCCGATTTTTGGACGACTGGTTTTATCTCTATAACCAATTGTCACCTGTTGATTAATCCAGCAATTTTCGCCCATGTCTGCCATAATGATTGTGCTGAAGCCATGCTGGATAAACAGTCCAGGACCGAAAGTAGAAGATGTATCGATAAAAAGGTAAGGACAAGATTTATAAAAATAACTGAATAAATACATAAATATCCTGGCGGATAAGTTTCCTTTAAATAATCGATGATAATACAAGTTCCTAAATTCTTTTTGACGATCCAGCAAAGAAAGTAAATTTCCTAAATTTGATTCGCCTTTCCAGCCAAATACGTTCACCCAACGCTTTACATCTGCCTCGATAATTTCTTTTTCACTGGTTAAGAAGAAAGGAATTAACAAAGGAGAAACCAAAATTATTCCTAGGTTGTATAAAGTTTTTCTAAAAAAATCTTTCATGGGTGTTAGAGAGGAAATCTTAGTTAGCGTAAATCATAGCAAAGGTTTTTACGACATACCATAGTTTATTAAGAGGTGTTTCCAATCCGGGGATAATGCTGACTCCAACTAGAATGCAGTCATATTATCAACAATGCAACTACTTTTTTTAGGTTTAATCTAGGCGGTGAGGAGTCAGAAATCATCAACAGGGCAGGAGTTGCCGTTTTCAGTTTCCCAATCTTGCAACTAAAAGAGCAAGCGATCGCTAATTGGTATCAACGCCAGCTATAATTTTATATTTTGCTTCCGTTGACAAAATTATTAAACTGTGCAAGCGAGGTGGTTGGTGCCACCATGAATGCCCAAAGTTAAACGAATTATACGAGAACGACATCGGGAACATAGACAAAGTTTGCCCATAAGTAACGCCTTCTCCTGAAGTAAAGTTGAGCAAAGATAGCGGCTCATCGTCATTTCCCGTAGATTTTCGTTTTTTTAAACTTCCTACACAATTTCAGATTTTTCTTCCAGGTCATGTTAGAAATCAGGACATTAAGACTTGAAGCAGTTTATAGAAAGAAACAATATATAAAGGCTAAGCAATATGAATGAATTAACTTTAGAGTGGCAAGAAGCCGGTCGGGGACAAACCCAAACAATTCACGATCGACAAATCGCTAAACATCCCGGTACTATCCGGATCGGTCGTGACCCAGCTCGATGCGATATCGTTTTGACAGATCCCACGGTATCTGGGCTGCACGTCGAAATATTTTTTAACCCACAGCAGCAAAGCTTTTACTTGCGGAACCTGCGAGAAAGTAATCCGCCGCTAGTGGATGGTCACACCCTCATCCAAGGCGAAGTGCTTCTGAGTCAGGGTAGCACGATCTGTTTAGGACAGATAGAAATCCAGGTGACAAAGGTTTCCTTGGCAGTGGTGGGCGTTCCTCCGACGGTTTTGTTGTCACCGCCATCACCCGCAGCAGGCAAACCAGCCCCCACCGCCCCTAACCCAGCGGCTGTAACCTATGGTTTGGAATGTTCCAGTTGCCATCGCGTTTCACCGTATAACTTAATGAATTTGGGGTGTCCGTGGTGTGGCACATCCCTAGCAGCAGCATTGAGCGTTTTAGTCACTCCTAGCAGCAACTAATCAACCATGAATCCAGCACCCATGCGCCTTCGCCTCAGCTGGGACGATCCAGGAACGGGAGAACGGAAAGAACCGACGCTGGCAGTTCCAATCGCACTGGGACGGGAATTTAATCAGATGCCAGGGGAAATGAATGGGCATCGCGTCTCCCGATTAACCCTCAATAGTCTTGAGGTTTCCCGCTTCCACGCCCTGATTGATATGGACGCTGGCGGGTTGGTGGTTATTGACCAAAACAGCAGCAACGGCACCTTGATTAATGGACAACGTCAGACGCGCAGTGTTCTGGGGAATGGCGACTCGTTGCAAATTGGCCCTTATTACATCAGCGTTACCTTCGCTGCCAATCCACCTGCATCGCCCCCGTCTGGAAATTCCCAGATTTTCTTCCACCCAGACACAGATCTCCCTGACCCCAGGATTAGTCATCCGGCACCCCTGCCTCCGCTTGCTTCCCCCGCGCAACCAGGGGGAACGGCAGCGTTTCCTCCACCGGCTTTTCAGGCGCAGCAAGTCGTCGTGCAAGACCTTCATGCCACTGGATTGCGGGTGGATGAAGTGGACTATGCCGCTGTTGGGGGCGGTTTGGGCAGCTTTGTCTGGGTAGATTTATTAAGAATTTACGGGGTGAAAAGCAGTCAGATTGTGGCTTTGGGAATGGAACCCCAACCGTATGCTCGTTACAAGCGGCTGTGCATGAATTCGCAAATTCCTCTGTACGAACGCCTGCGGTCAAATTCAGATTCTTGCCCCGATAATATTTGGGGTTGGCCTAGCTATGCCCTGCGAGAAGCTGGGCACGATTTGCTCAAGGGAAGCATAGGAACAGCATTCGGGTATTTGTGGCAGGTATTTGCCGAACCGGCTTTTGCCCAAACTTATACCCCTCGTGCGGGTAATGTCTTTGACGCCCTTGATAGGGAAGCAAAACGGATTGGTTGGGAACAGATGTTTCGTTACGCCAGCGTCCGTTCGATTCGGAAAACTGAGGATGGACGATATGCGATCGCTTATTCTCGTACCAGTGCCAACCAGCGCGACCATGCTTTCTTAATTGCCCGCAATGTCCAACTCGCCACCGGCTACGCGGCGATTCAGTTTCTCCCGGATTTGCAAGCCTACCGGGAAAAAACCAATGATTTTAAGTCCGTCGTCAATGCCTACGAAGAACATAACCACGTCTACGAGCATTTAGAGAAATTTGGCGGTACCGTGATGATTCGGGGGCGGGGGATTGTCGCTTCGCGGATCGTACAGCGAATTTATGAAGCGAGGGCAAAAAACCCAAATATCTCCCTGCTACACTTGATGCGATCGCCTAAACCCCAAGGTAACAAATTTGGGCGATCGCAACGGTCTGTTGAAAATCACTACGAATTTCAACCCTTTAACTGGCCTAAAGCTACTTGGGGTGGTGAATTGCGGATAATGCTTGAAAAAGCAGCACCCGAACAGCGAAAGCGCCTACTCGCAGATTGGGGCGGCACCACCACAGCTGACCGTCAGGATTGGCGACGCATGGTTGAAGAAGGCATCCGTCAAGGCTGGTATCAAATTACCTTTGGGGAAGTGGAACGAGTCGAACGCAACCCTCATTCGTCAGGAATTGAGCGCACCGTTACCTATATTCAAGAAAAAGGATTAAAAGGACAAATTCGCCTCGAAGCTGACTTTATCATTGACGCCACCGGACTCGATGCCAAAGTCAAAGCGAATCCCCTCCTGAACGACCTTGTCACCCATTACAAACTCCCCCTCCATGAAAATGGGCGGATAGCTGTTGCCAACAATTTTGAACTTGTCGAAATGCGATCGCCGCAGGGTCGGATGTATGCTGCTGGTGCCATGACCCTCGGTGGGCCTTACGCCGCTGTTGATAGCTTCTTAGGGTTGCAATATGCAGCACTTTGTGCAGTTGATAGTCTGTCGGCAGCTCGTGCCCCCGGAATCCATCGATTGAACTTTTTGAGTTCTTTTGGGCAGTGGATAAAATGGGTCGCGAACCAAGCACCGTAAATTTACTAAATTTGCTCTGGGCACTCAACGGATTGTCAGAGTAGATTTCAGCAATATTGCTGATTCATCTAGAAGCGGGCAAGCAGAAAATATAGATAGATACTGAAAGAAAGTTGACTCCATCAATAACTGCCGTCATAGCCCTGAGCGAGCCAAAAATATGCGAGTCCATTGCACTTATCGGAATGGAGGCCATAAAGTGCGAAAACTCAAAATTTTTAACGAAGTTTTACCTGAAGTCAGGCTGTTCAAGTGTAAAGAAGCCGAGATGAGCAGCAGCTACCTTCTAGAAGATTTAACGATGAAGGAAATCGCTGACTACATGGGTTTTGGCTGTATTTCCGACCCCGAAGAAGCAAATGTCATGTCTGAAACGACAGGGTTGCCAATTGTTGGAAATTCTGTGTGGGTGAAATGCCCATCTAAGCTAGAAGTCGGAACAGTCTATGAAGGTCATTTACGCAAGAAAGAAACGTCCGGACTGCCCGAACTGAAGCTTGAAAACTGATGCGGTAAGTGGATTAAAAATTTACCATGACTCCGACACTCTTCGGTCGTTGGCAAACCCGATTATTTCTACTAGCAACACTGGGCACGTTGGTAACGTTGCCCTTTGCTTTGGGCGTCATTGGTCCCGGTGCCGACTCGCTTTTTTTCTGGATACTAGGGTATGTTGCGGTCTTTGGACTCGGCTGGGATCTCCTATATGACTATATCCAGAAATTCCGTTGGGATCGAGATTGGCCTGGAGCTTTACAGTTGCTTGCCGGTATTTGGGAAGCAGTTTTTATCGGGTTGCTGGTGAAAATATTTAGCTTACCGGGTGTAGGACGGGATCTGCCGTTGCAATGGTTTGTGCTGCACTACAGTCTCGTGTGGCTGAGCGTCTATCTGGCGTCGCATACCATCATGCGAATCTTATTTCCGCGTTGGCGTTTCCACGGGGGTCAGTTAATCTGACGAACGTTGCAGCGGATTGAATCCGGTTTATTAAAAAATCTAAAAATTAGCAGGGTTTATTCGGCGTTACACGCTCAAAGAATCATAATGATTCGTAGGGCGGACAACACCACCCTACAAAAAGCCCATGACTCAAGCGATATCGGGGGGCAAATTTCTGGGATTAGAGTTGAAGGAAGGCCAGTGTTGTTGCCGGTGTTCTTTAATCCGGTTCAGCAAATTTTCCCGAAAAATTTCAGCCCCGGTGGTACGATTACCGGGAGTTTCAAAGAAAATCGTGCTATCAACAATATCTCTGCCAACCATTTCAAACAAAATGTGAGTTACAGGTTCGGGCAAAGCAATAATTTCCGGATCTGGCACGGAAGAGAAAAGGTTGGCGTCTTCTAAAGTTGAAAAGGCGTGTATCACATTTTTTTCGAGATTAACTTGGGCGCGATTGCTAAGGGTCGTCAACAGCCAACCATCTTCCTGACTTTGGAGAATGTAATACTCGGAATGTTGCAGGCCAGTCGCATAGTCTACAAGAACGGGTGCGATTTCCGTAATCCACTTAGGTGGGATGCGATAGAGGGGCGCTTTATCAATCAAAGCTTGAATTTGTTGGTCTAAGTTCATAAGGACTATTTGGGGTCTTCTGCCGTTAACGTGTCGTAGTTGGGTATGCTAGGGTTTTGACAACAATCAGCCATTGTGGGGAAATCTACCAGAGAGTGGTGGATGCAATCTTTCAACTACTATTTAACGAACTCCGAGAGTCATCCAAGGCGTCGGAGCAGAACTGTCGTGAGGTTGCGGCGCGCATCTCTAGCGAAGTCGCCCGGATTTGCACTGAGAGTAAGCGCATCCAGGACTCAGGAGACATCGAAACCTGGGCAACAACACTGGCTCGTCTTCGCCTGAAACAATGTCTTCATTATTACCAAATGGGGGCACACCGGGGACGAGTAGAATTACACAGCACCCTCAGTGCGATTATCTATCGCTACATTACACCGTCGCAGGTGCCTACGAGCTACCAGGCGCGGCTGACTCTGATAGAAGATTTCTTACAGGGATTTTATGCTGAGTCCTTAAATGCATTTCGACGAGAAAGCGGAATGGGTCCGGCGTATCGTCCTCATACTTTGTTAGAACTGGCAGAGTATATGGCTTTTGCTGAGCGCTACGGCAAGCGGCGCATTCCTTTGCCCGGTCATCGCACTCAGCAATTAATCATCCTGCGGGCGCAAACTTTTTCGCAACAACAACCCCCGGAAACTTCCGTAGATATGGAGCAAGCGGCAGAGGGATCTGCCACTGATTCCGACTCGGTTTGGAATGAAGCGACGGTGCAGCAGGTGCGGGAGGCGATGGTCGCTCACGAATCCGAACCCCTGGAAAAAAGCCTGCGCCAGACGGTGATTAAGGAGTTGCTGGCTTATCTGAAAGAGCGCCAGCAAACTGAATGCGCCGATTATTTTACTTTGCGTCTGAAAGATTTATCCGCCGGGGAAATTGAAGCAATTTTAGGTTTGACGCCGCGCCAAAGGGATTATTTGCAGCAACGCTTCAAATATCATTTGATTCGATTTGCTCTTTCCCAGCGCTGGGAACTGGTGCATCAGTGGTTGGAAGCAGATTTAGAACGGAATTTGGGTTTGACGCCGCAACAGTGGCAAACATTTCAGGGAATGCTGAGCCAAGAGCAGGCGGAATTACTACGATTAAAGCAACAGGGATTCCCAAATGCAGCGATCGCTCAAACTATGGGTTGTACGGTCTCCCAGGTTGAGAAGCGGTGGTTCAAGCTGCTAGAGATTGCCTGGGAAATTCGCAATCGTTCAGTATCCGGAGCAAGTGCATCTCAAGATGAATAGTGACCTAGACAACAATTCCGAAGCGATCGAAAACCGCTTTCTGGCAAGTCTGCTAGAGGATGGCGATCCTCTAGCAGCGCCACCACCCCCAGAGCCGCCTGCTCCTACAGACGACTTGGTGGCGGCAGAGCTGGAATTGGATGCGTTAGACCCACTGGATTCAGAAGACTTGAGCGTAGTGACCGACCACTTCGGTGAAGCGACCCAAGGCTGTCAACCACTCAACTTGGGAGGAGAAATACCGACTGTGCAAAATCGTTTCCATGCACTTTTGAAGCGCAAACTACAAACAGAAATTGAACGGAATCCGCCCCTGTTTCCCTGGGAGACGGAAATTCGTAATTATGAACCTGACTATTCAGACAGCGAAGTAAACAGCTGGGTTCCCCTATGGGCACCGCAGCTCTCTAACTTCAGTCTGCCAGTCACCCTACCCGAAACGGTTTTAACACAACTGCTAAACTCTTGCCAGGAGGCGATGCAGTCGCCGCTGCAACAGGGAGCAAAAATGGTGCGTGCCGCCAGTGCCTTATTTCCAGGGCAACCCCAGGCACTGAACCAGTTAGCAGGATTGGTGCTGCTCTATCCAACCCGTTCTCCTCAAGAGCAGCAACTGTTTACAAATCGTTATGAAGAGGCGACAGACAGCCAACAAATGGCGCTGTCCTTATTGGCGGCTAGAGAAATCATCAACGCGCTGACGCTGCCTGTATCGCCGGATCGGCAGCCGGTAGAGCGGCAGTGGCAGACGACAGTTGGACTGATGACTCTCAGGGCGGAATATCAGTTAGAGGGGCGGGTTCCCAGATGCCGGATTGAGACGCGCTTGCCTCGCGGCGGTAGGTTAACCTTACGAACCCCGCAAGGCTCGGCAACGGCACAGCGCACTTATCCTGGCTATCTGAGTGTAGAATCCTTTGATTTGGAACCCAACCAGACTTATCCTCTGGAGATTCAGTTTCAGGAACTCGATCGGCAACCGCTGATTTTTGCGATCGCTGTTGGCGATTAAATTGCTAATGGCGAATGGCTAACTGTGATAGAACAATTAGCAATGAGCAATTAGCGATTGACCAATCACCAGTATGCGGCGTCTACCAGTTTTTAATCAGTTTAGGCAGCGGCAAGCGGCGATGCCGATGCCCGAAACGGAAGAATCAATTCTGTTGCGGGTGCTGGTGCAGGCACTCGTAGTGGTAGGAATCATTGCGACGGATGTAGCAGCCGAGACGCAGATTAGCTTGTGGGCTGTGCCGCTCAGCATTGCTGGGGCGACGTGGAGTTGGTATCGACGACGCGATCGCAATGTGCCAGTGAAGTTCTTACTGGCGATTGGAATGTTGGTGGCACTGGCAGTTTTCTTGAGAAATCTGTTCGGTCAATTGAACGATACCCGGCTGGTGCTGGCAGAGTTGTTAATTCATCTGCAAGTGCTGCACAGCTTCGATCTACCTCGTCGCAAGGACTTGGGCTATTCGATGGTGATCGGGCTGATTTTGTTGGGTGTTGCCGGGACAGTGAGTCAAACGTTCGCTTTTGCACCTATATTGCTGTTGTTCTTAGGCATCGGTCTGCCGGTGTTGGTGCTAGATTACCGTTCGCGGCTCGGTTTGGAACACTTAAAAATGAAAAATGAAAAATTAAAAAAGGGGAATTCCCCAATTTTTAATTGGAAATTTTTCAGTATCAACTTTTTAGCGATTGTAGGACTGGGGCTGACCATTTTTGCCCTGATGCCTCGGTTTCCTAGCTATCAGCTACAGACATTTCCCGTCAGTGCCCCCAGCAATCTCGCCCAAAAGGATTTTCCCGACAATAACCGTGGCATTGTTAACCCTGGTAAACAGGGCAAGGAAGGTTCTGGTGGTGGGTCAAACCAAGACACTGGCCCTGGCAAAGTAGATGATACCTTTTACTACGGCTTTAACAGCAAGATTAACCAGAACCTACGGGGAGGGATGAAGCCCAAGGTGTTAATGCGGGTACGCTCCCAGTCAGAGGGATTTTGGCGGGTGCTGGGGTTCGACCGCTACACGGGTCAAGGGTGGGAGATTTCCCGCGACAATCAAACGCAGACGGTAGAGCGTCCACCTTGGTCATACCGATTTTTTATCCCCAGACAGTTCATTACTGGGAAAACCAGGGAGGTGATTCAGACCTATACAGTGGTGTCTGAGATGGCGAATCTGCTGCCAGCCCTGGCGTTTCCCAAGGAACTCTACTACCCCACGCCGAGAGTGGCACTGGATACAGAAGGCAGCGTGCGATCGCCTGCACTGTTGCAGGAGGGACTCACCTACACGGTAGTTTCAGAAGTCCCTTACCGCGATCGCACTCGCTTGGGGCAGGCGTCCACTAACTATTCCAAACCCATCCGAAATTACTATCTGCAAGTTCCTCCGCAAATTGCTGACAAAGTGCGGCAGCTAACGGGAGAAATCTTAGCGAAGTCGAGAAAACCCATCACCTCGCCTTACGAAAAAGCCCTCTACTTGGCTCAATATCTCAAACAAAACTACACAATTCCACCCGATCCCAATAGCTTGCCATTTTTGGATGAAAACGAAGACTTAGTAGAAGCATTTCTTTTCAAGTACAAAGGCGGCTATCCAGACCACTTTTCCAGCGTCCTCACGATCATGTTGCGTTCGATTGGCATCCCGGCGCGACTGGTGGGGGGCTTTTCCCCTGGCGAGTTCAATCCCTTCACGGGCTTATACATCGTCCGCAACACCGATGCCTATCTGATGACGGAGGTATATTTTCCGAGTAACGGTTGGTTTGCTTTCGATCCGATTCCCACGCATCCACTCATTCCCCCTTCAATTGAAGAAGACCAAACGTTTAGCGTGCTGCGCCAATTCTGGAAGTGGGTTGCCGGTTGGTTGCCTTCGCCACTCACCAGTTGGCTGAATAACGTGTTCGGTGCAATTACTACCTGGCTAATTGGGGGAATCATCTGGCTGTGGGCGCTATTATCCAGGGGGTGGGTGGGCTTGTTCGCCGGTCTCATCTTAGCTATTTGCCTGGGTTTCTTGGGCTGGCTAGCTTGGAATGGGGTGCGTGTATGGTTGTACCGTCGCTGGTTAGCGAAGCTGCCTCCGATGGAAAGTCTTTACCAGGAAATGTTGGCAAATTTACGCACTCAGGGATATGCCAAACATCCAGCCCAGACGCCCTCGGAGTACGCTTATCTAGCGTATAAACACCAGCCACCGGAATCTGCTAAGGCAATTGACGAGATTACCCAAGCTTATGTCAGTTGGCGCTATGGTAAACAGAATCCCAATGTGAATCAGTTGCGGCTGAGGCTGCGAGAGTTGAAAAAATCTCAGTTGAAGAAGCGTTGGCAGCAGCGCCAAGATTTAAAGCTGAAGGCTCAATAATATTTTTCGGGTTGAGATCGCGCTTTGGGTGTTGGGTGGAGAAATCGCGATGGCTTCGCCTCGGACTCTGTCCTACGCAACCCACTCAAAACAAAACCGAGGCTTTTAGCCTCGGTTAGTTACGGAGTTATCGATCGTCACTCATGCGGATGAAAGGACTTGAACCTTCACTTCTTGCGAAACTAGAACCTAAATCTAGCGCGTCTGCCAATTCCGCCACATCCGCTCATGGCGTTTACTATCATAGCAGAAACTCCCGCCATTATCAGCATTTTAAGAAATTTGTTCTTGCCCACCTTCTCAAAAGGGGTTGGGTGTTTTAGCCAGCAAGTAAGGATTCGGCACCATCAATCCACATTTCCGTCCCGCTAATCAGGCTGGAGGCGTCTGAGGCTAAAAATAGCACTAGGTTGGCAACTTGTTCAGAGGAGCCAGGTTTACCATCAGTTAGCGGGATTTTTCCTGCCGGATACTCCACGGGTTCACGAGCTTGTTCCAAGCTCCGTCGTTCGGTGCTTTCGTCAATATTGGTTTCTATGGCACCCGGACAAATCACATTGACGCGGATGCGGTGTTTGGCTAGTTCTAGCGCCACCATTTTGGTGAATGCGACTTGAGCCGCTTTAGTGCAGGAATAGGCTGTCGCACCGCTGTTGCTGAACATCCGCGTGCCATTGACGGAGGAGGTGATAATGACAGATCCGCCTTGTTTCTTGAGATGAGGCACGGCATATTTAACAGTGAGGAACGTGCCTCTCAGATTGACTTTAATCGTTTTGTCCCATTCTTCTGGCTCTAGCTCTTCTATCGGTGCCCAGACGCCATTAATTCCAGCATTCGCAAATACAATGTCGAGGCGTCCCCATTGATTTATTATTTGTTGCACCGCTTGTTGCATCTCCTCTGTTTCGGAGATGTCAGCGAGTACCGGGATGGCTTCTCCACCGGCTTGTTGGATTTGGGCAACGACTTCGTTGAGTTCGTCTTCAGTTCGTCCTAGGGCTGCGATTTTTGCACCTTCTTTCGCCAATAGCACTGCTGCTGCTTTGCCGATGCCCGAACCCGCACCTGTAATCAGTGCTACTTTGTCACCAAGTTGCATTGCCCCTCCTCTACTTTGACCTGTTTCCTATTGATGGTTGAACAAAGGAAGGGACACTACATCCGTCTTCTGGAAGACGTAGTTTGGAATCGTGCAAGGTGATAGGTAATTCCTTCCAGGCTTGGGGGCACGGCATTGCCGTGCCTCCACTGGCTTATGCTTCGACTTTGACGCCTTTCCAGAAGGCAATGTACCCTTCAATGTTCTTGGCGGCGTCCTTGGCTTGGGGATAGTACCAAGCTGCATCTTTGTTGACTTGCCCATCGACTTCGATGGAGTAATAGCTGGCTTTGCCCTTCCAAGGACAGCTGGTGTGAGTGTCGCTATCTTTGAAATATTGCTGGTTGATAGCATCAGCGGGGAAGTAGTGGTTGCCTTCCACGACTTCGGTGCGATCGCTTTCTGCTAAAACCGTACCATTCCAGATTGCTTTCGGCATGGGTTAATTTACTAATAGACTTTCCAAGTATCATTATGATTCGTAAAGCAGGCTCTCGTTAGCGCAACCAATTTCGGGCAGCAGTTTTGGATGCCCACAGCACTCTGAAACTCCCTTGCGGAGAATTCGGAATTTCTTCATTCATCCTTTTGATCCTGCGCGGATGCGCCGCTTTGCTAACATCCTTCATCCTTCGGAAGATGCCCCAGTTTCATTCTCTCGAACAGGCACTCAAACATTTCTTTGGTTACGACAGCTTTCGCCTAGGGCAACGTCAGATTATTGAAGAAGCGCTACAAAACCAGGATTTGCTGGTTGTGATGCCTACAGGCGGAGGAAAATCTTTGTGCTTTCAGCTACCAGCCCTACTGAAATCTGGTTTAACCGTGGTAGTGTCGCCGTTGATTGCCTTGATGCAAGATCAAGTGGAAGCGTTACGGGATAACGGCATTGGCGCGACGTTTCTCAATAGTAGTCTCAGTTGGGGACAAGTGCGATCGCGCGAACAAGATATCCTCAATCGCCGCATCAAACTACTCTACGTTGCCCCAGAAAGACTCTTGGGAGAAAAATTTTTGCCCTTTTTAGATTTGGTGCAACACCAAATTGGAATTCACTCGATTGCCATTGATGAAGCGCACTGCGTTTCTGAGTGGGGACATGATTTTCGCCCGGAATATCGGCAATTGCGACAATTACGCCAACGCTATCCGAATGTGCCCTTTTTAGCCCTTACCGCCACCGCTACTGATCGCGTCCGTCAAGATATTATCCAACAGCTGGCGCTCAGGCAACCCAGTATTCACATTGCCAGTTTTAATCGCCCCAATCTTTACTACGAAGTTCAGCCAAAAGAAAAACAAGCTTACTCCCAACTCTTAAAGCAAATTCGCACAACTGAAGGTTCCGGGATTATTTATTGCCTCAGTCGTCGCCGCGTGGATGAAATTGCCTTTCGATTACAAAAAGATGGGATCTCAGCGCTACCTTATCATGCGGGGCTAGATGATGAAGAACGCACTTCCAATCAAACCCGCTTTATTCGAGATGACGTGCGAGTAATGGTAGCAACGATCGCCTTTGGCATGGGAATTAATAAACCCGATGTGCGCTTTGTTATTCATTACGACTTACCGCGCAATTTAGAAAGTTACTATCAAGAAGCTGGAAGGGCAGGAAGAGATGGAGAACCTGCGCGTTGTACAGTCTTTTTTGGCTACGGCGATTTGAAGACGATTGAGTATATTATTGACCAAAAAACTGACCCGCAAGAGCAAAGGATTGCCCGTCAACAATTGCGACAGGTAATTGATTATGCGGAAGGAACAGACTGTCGCCGCACAATTCAATTGGGTTATTTTGGCGAACGTTTTGCAGGAAATTGCGGCAACTGCGACAACTGCCGTTTTCCTAAACCCGTGCAAGATTGGACAATTGAAGCGCAGAAATTTCTTTCTTGTGTCGCTAGATGCAAAGAAAGATACGGGATGAATTACATTATCGATGTGCTGCGCGGCTCAAAAAATCAGAAGATTTATCAGAATGGACATCAGGAACTTTCTACCTACGGCATCGGCACTGATAAAAGTGTAGAAGATTGGAAGATGTTAGGGCGATCGCTCTTGCATCAAGGACTTGTCGCTCAAACCACTGACGGTTATTCTGTCTTAAAGCTAAACGCTTTAAGCTGGGAAATCTTGCGGCGTCAGCGTGAGGTGCAGATTGCTGTTCCGATGGTTACTGCAATTGATGAATCACCGCAAATGGCCGCAGAAGTAGAAATGTTGTATGAACAATTGCGCCAGCTTCGCAAACAACTCGCTGATGAGCAATCCGTACCTCCCTACGTCGTCTTTGCCGATTCTACCTTAAAGCTGATGGCTCAGATGCAACCTCAAAGCTTACCGGAATTTGGCAAAATTTCCGGTGTTGGAGATTATAAATTAGCTCAATATGGTGAGCGATTTGTTACTGAAATTCAAACTTATTGTAAAGAACAAGGGCTTTTTAAATCAACTTCTGTTGCGCCAATTTCTCAAAAAAATCACCCTAGCTACACCCAGTTAGCGACGCTGGATTTGTATATGCAAGGTTTGAGCATTGAAGAAATTGCTCTAAAACGTAACTTGCGGATAGGCACTATCTTAGATCATCTAGCAGAACTAATTTCGATGAACCAGCCTGTCGATTTAAACTCGTTAGTACCCCTAGAACGTCAAGAACCCATTTTAAAAGCGATTCAAGAGGTGGGTGCTAGTTCACTCTCAAAGATTCGAGATTCGCTAGGGGAAATCTATACTTTTGATGAGATTCGACTGGTACGGGGACTGTGGAAACGAGAGAATAAATAAAGGTTGATTTTTTAATGCAAAGGTACGCAAAGGTTAGCGCAAAGGTAGGCAAAGTAAAAACTTACCTATCCCGTTTGCTGAAGCGGTTAGTAAGTAAAAAAATACTACTTTTGGGGTATGGTGTAATAGCAAATAATGTGTCTAAAGGGATGTTGGTGATCGCCATAACTGAAGGTAGTCTGTTACTCCCTGAAGCCCGTTGGGTTCTTCGACAAGATGAAGCTAGAAAAGCGCTTCACTAGGAATGTTTGGGACGTGCAGTTGCACTTCAAGCAAGACATCAAATCACGTGGAAAAAGACAACTACTCTGAAGCTGAATGCTGGCTCAATCTGGTGCAGTCTTCGTCTGATAGTCAAGCATCCGTTAAAGAGGCGACGCAACCGTTGAGCGTCTAAAATTTGTGGTTAAGCGCTTTAGCTGAAGGAGTCAGGAGGCTTCGCTAACCTTTTAAACGGCAGGGCAGGAGCTTTTTCACTCATCTAGTGTTAAAACCAATAATATTGCCTGAATCCTCAAGGACGGGTGTGAAGTTAAGTTTAAGCTACACAATGACGGATTTCGCAAGCTCTTTAGGAGAAGTTAAGAGATGACCCATCACGTCAATCAGCTTGGCGAAACGATCCCCCAAACGCTCAATGGATATGACCCTAATGTGTTTCCAGCATTTCATGAAACGCTGCAAACTCACTTTCCAGGGGCACTTCCCATGAGCAAGTACATGAGAAAGACTTTCCAAAGCTTGAGCGCCTACGGTTTTTGTGACGAAAACACGATGGGAATGATAGCAATTTGTCGGGATGAAGTCGCCGAACCCCTATTCATTGAAGTAATTCGATACTGGGGGAAAACTTTTAATTGTTGCAGCTTAGCGGGTTTCGTGATGATGGGGAAAACTGGGTTAGCCGCTGCGACTGACCATACCCCTATCGTTGATGGTATCCGTCGTTTTACCTTCTATGCGATGCCCCATATCGCTATTTCTAGACATGGTGATATTGGTAAGGTTTATCGAGATGGTGTTCAAAAAGTTTCCCATGCTTGTGGAGCATTAGAAACAGTCGTCAAAGAATTGGCATCTGGTCATCTGAAACTAGAAATGGATATGCAGGATATTGAACAAACAATTATCCGGCAGAAAATTCTTTCAGCCCTTACCTATGGGGACAAACCCGATTTGATAGAGATTACAAAGTTGGCATCTAAAATTATTTCCGACGATGTCGAAGCCCTCTTAAATATTCTCGATCGCTCTGTGTTTAACTACGCCGTCATGACCGGAATTCAAATTCATGGGCCTCTAGGCACCCACTGGATTTATCCACAAGATTTTTATGTCGTCGGCTCTGATCTTCCTGCGGGCAAGGAAAAGATAGAAGCGTTTCAGCAGGCGCAAAATTAAAAAGGTAATGACAACGCGATTTTTAGATACAACAGTTGTACGATAAATCTGAAGTATTCAGTTTGGAATAGCTATAGGAGTTAGGAGCCAGGAGCCGAAATTCATAAGCTTCCTAACCCTTGAGTTTCGTCAGAATCGGCTGTTGTCCTTGCGTTACAGATAGCATTATATTTGTAACAAAGAGGGAAACCATGTTGAGCGCAACCTCGTCTGAGGCAACCAGATACCAAAATGCAGGAATCTCTCTTAAAGAAAAATCAAAAAGGGTGGATATTGTCCACCCTTGTTAATCATTCAGGCGCACTTAAAAAATAATTTCGGTGCTTACAGGTAACACCTACCAGAACTTCAACTGCTTACCAATCCAGTTTCCTGACTGATATACGCCATAAGCAGTTGCCGCAGCTCCACCAGCTAGGATTGCACCCATCACTACTGGTCCACCTACAGCCGAAGTAACAACCGCGGTTGCTGCTGCTCCAGCCACATTAGTTCCCATAGCGCCAGCAATTGCAGTTGTGACTCCACCCAGTCCCATTGATGAAACTGCGGAAGCCATACCAGCGTAACCTGCAAGGGAACCTGCACCTGCGGCAGCAGCAGAAGCAACAGACGTTCCGACAATAGCAGCAGTCTGGATACCAGCCTTAGCCACCTTTTCTGCCGATCTGTCACTTCCATCTAAACCATCGGTCAATCCATCAAATGCGTCTTTGAGAGGTGCCATAAGTTACACTGCCGTATCTTACAATAATCCAGGTCAAAAATTAAGCGAAATTTGTAATAACAGCCTAAAATATTTATTCTGAAATGTCAGTATATTTTTTAGAATTAAGTACTTACACTGAACCTCTTGATAGCTTTATAAAGGTTTTAAAATATTGTTGCCATTGGATTTAAAGTTAGTGTTAAGCAATAGGTTGGAAAGTTATTATTACAGTGTTTTGAGCAGCAATTTTTAACAGAGAGAAGGCATTATGCTACATAAAGGCTACGTTATCAGGTTTTGACGATACAAAGGTAATAGAGGTGTATTTTGATAGCGATCGCAATTATCATCAGCACAACGAGAAATTGTTGATTGAGATTACGCTACTCAACATTTTTTACCAAACAGGAATGCGGCGAAACACCTCACAGATTGAGCGATCGCATTCTTTCGCTAACCCGTATTTAAATGTGATCGCACATTCGGGACTTTAAAAAAATTTTATGGGTGTGCCTCTTTGAGTTTTTCTTGGGCGCATGGATTCCCATTCTCAATGAATATACTGTCAAGTAGCAATAGTCAAGTATCAATTATTACAAATAATTAAATGCGATCGCTCTGCACAGATAGCATAGACACAATCAATTCTGTCCCTAAAACCTGTTATTGAAGCAACAGAGGAGTATTTTGGAAAAAGAGCTGATTAACGATTGCAGCGATTAATAGAATATGTCGAAAGCCCCTAGTTCCTTCCAACTCAGCGAGCGAGACCGTGCTAACCTTAGCCGCATGGTAGATTACAGTTCGGTGGAATCTCTACCGGCTATCTGGCAGCTAGCGCGATCGCACTTTGGTAATACCATTGCCCTCCGAGATCCCCACGCTCAACCAGAGGTAGTTGTAACTTACACCCAATTAGCTCAGCAAATTCAACAGTTTGCCGCTGGGTTGCAGGCATTAGGAGTACAGCCAGAATCTCGCCTTGCCCTGATTGCCGATAATAGTCCGCGCTGGTTTATTGCCGACCAAGGGGCGATGACCGCTGGGGCAGTTGATATCGTCCGTAGCTCTCAGGCAGAGCGGGAAGAGTTACTATTTATACTGGCAGATAGCGGCAGCACTACTTTAGTGGTGGAAGACCTGAAGACGCTGAAAAAACTTAGGGAACGCCTTAATGACCTCCCGATTCAGCTAGTCGTCTTGCTCTCCGATGAAGAACCCCCCGAAGAATCCACTCTGAAAACGCTGAACTTCTCTGGAGTCATGGCAGCAGGGGCAAATCAATCCTTGCAGCCGGTGAAGCAAAACCGAGAAATGCTGGCGACGCTCATTTATACTTCTGGTACGACCGGCAAGCCGAAAGGCGTGATGCTAACGCATGGCAACCTGCTCCATCAGATTACCAACTTGGGAACCATCGTTCAGCCGCGACCAGGCGAACCTGTCCTGACGATTCTCCCCACTTGGCACAGCTTCGGGCGCACTGGCGAATACTTTTTCCTCTCCCACGGTTGCACCCAGATTTACACGAGCATTCGCCACATCAAAAAAGACTTTAAAGAATTCCAACCCCATTATTTAATTGCTGTCCCTCGACTGTGGGAGTCTATCTACGAAGGCGTCCAGAAGCAGTTCCGCGAACAACCTGCAAACAAGCAGAAACTGGTTAAAAATCTGCTAAGCATTAGTCAGCGCTACATTGAAGCTCGCCGTACTTGGCAAAACTTGCGCTTACAACCTCAACCTCCCTCCATGCAAGAACGGCTATTAGCTGGAAGCCAAATGGTTGCTTTGGCTCCTGCCCATGCGCTTGCCGAGAAATTAGTGTATGGAAAAGTCCGAGAAGCCACCGGAGGCAAATTAAAGTACGTCATCAGTGGCGGCGGCTCCCTCGCCATGCACCTGGAAAACTTCTTTGAAATTATTGGACTTGAGGTGCTGGTGGGCTACGGTCTTACAGAAACATCCCCCGTCTTAACAGCTCGTCAGTCTTGGTGCAATTTGCGGGGTTCATCTGGGCGATTTCTGCCAGGGACGGAAATTAAAATTGTTGACCCCGAAACCCGCAAACCCCTTCCGGCTGGGAGTCGCGGTCTAGTTTTAGCACGAGGGCCACAAGTGATGCAGGGATATTATCAAAATCCCCAAGCGACTGCCAAGGCAATTGACTCTGAAGGTTGGTTTGATAGCGGCGACTTGGGTTGGCTAACAGAGGCGAATGACTTAGTGCTGACAGGTCGGGCGAAGGATACGATAGTTTTAACTAACGGCGAAAACATCGAACCCCAGCCGATTGAAGATGCCTGTCTGCGGAGTCCTTATATTGACCAAATTGTGCTGGTGGGTCAAGATGAGCGATCGCTTGGTGCTTTAATTGTGCCCAATCTGGAAGCTTTGCAAAAGTGGGCAGCAGATAACAATCTGCACTTGCGGCTTCCAGAGGAAACTTCCTCACCCAGCAATCTCCCTACTGCATCCACTCAAGAAATTGACCTGAATAGTAAGATTGTTCAGGAATTATTCAAGAAAGAATTAAATCGGGAGGTGCAAAATCGCCCTGGTTATCGCCCAGATGACCGGATAAGTCTCTTCAAGCTAATTCTGGAGCCGTTCTCCATTGAAAATGGCATGATGACCCAGACGTTGAAAATCCGCCGACCTGTCGTAATGGAACGCTACCGCGATATGATCGACGGGATGTTTGCCTGATTTGGTCGGAAAGTTGGAAAAAAGTCTGAAGGATGAAGTGTAGTGCGAACTACACACACCGCCTTCATCCTTTAGCTCTCACCCTGAGCGCCTTTCCTACAAACCTTTACTCTTTAATTTTTCCAAGCAAAACGGATATGGATGTTTCTCAATCACACCTGCTGCTGAAGCGACCCGTTACAATCAAGGCCGTTGTTACTCCTCGTTGGAAAGAGGAAGCACAGCAGCAACTCCAGGCGCAAATTAACCAGCTTGACTCTCAGTTGCAACAGCTTGAAATGCAAGGACAGCGGGCAATCTCAGAAATTCAAAAGCAGAATCTGCAACCCCCTGGCCCTCAAGTGATGCAACAAATTGACAATATCCAAATCCAGGTTAATCAAAAGAAAAGCGAACTGCTTGAGCAGAAAAATCAACTTCTGCAACAGTTGCAACAAGTGCAGCTGATAGAACTCAACGACGAAGTGAATCACGGTCAGATTGAAGGCTTCTTTAAAGTAGAGCCGGGAGATAATCTGATTCAAAAAATGCAGGTAGAAATTCTCCTGCGCGATGGAATTGTGGAAGAAATTCGCGGGGAAATTTAATGCGAATGGTTAATGGCGAATGGCGAATGGGTAATTCGGAGATTGCCATTCGCCATTCGTCGATATGGGGGCATCTACTGACAATTTTGAGTTGACCAATCTTGATGACCTCGCCCCACATGACACTTGACTTGGGAACCAGCCCATGCCAATTTCCATTCCTTGGGTGTTTGAGCTGATGGGGAGGTCGGCACTAATTCAACACGATGCCTGATAGCACCGACAGAATCATCTGCAACGCCGGTTTGGGTAATCGTTACAACCGCTAGATTTTGTTGCGGATACTCAAGCGTAACTTCCCGCGTTCCCCCCTCGGATTCAGTTTGACCGAAGTGAGCAATTGCGATCGCTTTGGGGTCAGTTCCCTTCAAAGAGTTAGCGGACTTAATCTCTTGTAGCGGTATCGGTTTATACTTAGTTCGCTCAGCTTCTGCTACAGGTGCATTTTGGCTTACCTGTTGGGAGGATGGCTCAACACTTGGACTGCTGGCAGGCGTGGGAGTTGATTGAGTGCTGTTGCTGATGCTGCAAGCACTCAAGCCCAGTGCCATACCGACTAACACCACGAGGGATTTAAACTTGCCAGACATCGTTATAATAGAGAGTTTGAATTAGTTTTCTCTATCCAATTCTATTCAGCAGCACCAACGTCCGGAGAATTCGGCGTTGAAGGATACAAACTCAATAGACTGTTGTAGAGTCGGATAGTTGTAATGACCATCGGTCAAGATACAATTCAATCTGGCTTTAATCTTGTTTATATAGACTGTCGATTCGGAAGACACCCCATGATTCACGAAGTTTTCATGCCCGCCCTTAGTTCCACCATGACCGAAGGCAAAATTGTCTCCTGGGTCAAATCTCCCGGCGACAAAGTGGAAAAAGGCGAAACCGTGGTGGTTGTCGAGTCGGATAAAGCTGATATGGATGTGGAGTCCTTCTACGAAGGATATCTAGCGACCATTATCGTCCCTGCCGGTGAAGCAGCTCCGGTTGGGGCTGCGATCGCGCTCGTCGCCGAAACCGAAGCCGAAATCGAAACAGCCAAGCAACAGGCTCCTGGTTCTGCCCCCGCAACGCCATCGGTAAACGAATCCGCTCCCGCTCCTGCCCAACCTACCGCAGCCGCAGCCACCGCAGCCCCAGTCCCTGTAGAAACGACACCAGCCGCCGCCCGTCGCAATGGACGCAGCATTGTCTCCCCCCGTGCCCGGAAGTTAGCCAAAGAGCTGGGCGTCGATTTGAGTACCTTGCAAGGCAGTGGCCCCCACGGTCGGATTGTCGCAGAAGATGTGGAAGCATTGGCGAATAAGGGTAAACAACCCGTCGGTACAACTGCTACACCGACAATGACGCCCGTGGCTCCGCCTCCAGTAGCACCCGTCGCACCCGCGTCACCTGCACCCGCCGTTAAACCCGCCGCCGCAGCTACCGTACCCGCCGTTGCCGTTCCCGGTAGCGTGGTCCCCCTCAACACGCTGCAAAACGCCGTGGTGCGGAATATGGTAGCCAGTCTGCAAGTGCCTACCTTCCGCGTCGGTTACACTATCACCACGGATAATCTAGATAAGCTCTACAAGCAGATTAAATCCAAGGGCGTCACCATGACCGGGCTACTTGCGAAAGCAGTAGCCGTAACCTTGCAAAAACATCCCTTGGTGAATGCCAGCTTCTCAGACCAGGGAATTCATTATCACAGTGCGATTAACGTTGCTGTAGCTGTGGCAATGGATGGCGGCGGCTTAATTACGCCAGTTCTGCAAAATGCCGACCAGCAGGATATTTACTCTCTATCTCGCACCTGGAAAGATTTAGTCGAACGCTCCAGAAGCAAGCAACTGCAACCCACAGAATACAGTTCTGGCACCTTTACCCTCTCGAATTTGGGGATGTATGGCGTAGACAAGTTTGATGCCATCTTGCCACCGGGAACCGGGGCTATTTTAGCAATTGGCGCGTCGCGTCCTCAAGTCGTCGCCACGGAAGACGGGATGATGGGAGTGCGCCGACAGATGCAGGTAAATCTTACCGCCGACCACCGAATTATCTACGGTGCCGATGCCGCTGCTTTCCTGCAAGATTTGGCAAAATTGATTGAAACCAATGCCCAATCTTTAACTCTCTAATTCAACCTTCTAAAAAGGGTGGGCAGTGCCCACCCTTTTTACTTTTTGACTTTTAAAAATTAAATAATCCACACCTCACCCCAATAATTCATCAACTGCCACGCTGAACCCTTGTAGCACAACTTGAGTGCTAGCAACCTCTCCAGAAATAAATACAAGTCGCTGATTTTGAGTAACTACAATAATCCAAAGATTATCAGGAAACACTAGCCAAACTTCCTCAGCACCAGACTGTAGATATTCTTGAGATTTAGCAATTACATCTTCAGCAATATCCGTAGGCGAAACAATTTCAGCACTTAGTGGGAAACTCTGGGGAAATACAGCAGGTTCGCCAAACTGGTTAATTAGTTCTGCTGTCAGATAAGCAACATCTGGAGAACGTCCCTGCTGATTAGTGCGACAAGGAACCTCTGTATAAACTTGTCCTCCTTGTCCGCTGGAGTTTTTGTAACTTCTCCAGTAAAAGTACACATTACCCTGAATCCGACTATGCTTGAGTGTCACTCCGTTTTTCTCCACCAATTCTCCATCCACCCACTCTGTATTATCAGGAGGATTGAGCAGCCAATCTTCTAGGGAAAAAATTTTTGATTTACTTGATACATCTGTAGAACGTATCATTAATCTATATCTTCCTTAACGGTACTTAACTTACAGCCATTATTGCCTAACTGACCACAGGATTACATACGTCGCTGATACATCTGTGTTCCTGCAAGATTTGGTCAATATTGATTGAAACTAATCAATAATCTCAAACTCATAGCATCAGTTGTTGCGTATCAACGAAGCTTTATCTGAGAAAGCGGTAAATCTACGTCAAAGTTGGTAAGAAATTCAATTTTATCTGGTTCATCTTTATTTGGGTTTATATCAGTCAACGTAAATTTAAATGAACAAACAGGTTGCTCCCACGGAAATATGGGGTATGGGAAGTCTATATAGTTTTTGCCAGAGGTAGAAGTCCAAATACGCTTTTCACCAGTTATTTCTCCGGCGTTGTTACACTTTTTTGCTACCCAACGAACAGTAGCCGCCGAGTCTCCGCTAATCAAGTTAACATAAAAGCCGCCTATTCCCTTGAGATTACTCGGCTTGTTATAACCGCCAAATGTACACTTTATCTGCTTTAGATCGCATCTCTCAGGCTTTTCAGACTTAGGCCAACTTACAAATTGCACCTTTGGCAGTAATACTATGGCTGCTATCATAACTGAGAAAATTACAGATGATACAACCAATGCTGTGCGAATTATCCGCTTGGCTTTATGTTGCGCCTCAGTCAATGTCTGATTAGCCTCAGCCAATATATGACTTGCTTGTTTTTCTGCTTCTAAAGCTTTTTGCAATTCTTTTTTATCGAATTCTTGGCTGGCAGCTAAAAATTGATAATCTTGCTCACTAAGACTTTTCCCCGTTGTCCAAGCTAGTGCTTCTTGCAATGCCTGTCCGCGCAACAAGCGGGATTCATCTTGACAATTGGCAGCTAACCAGGCTGAAATCGCTTCCGCATAAGGTCGCAGCTCTGCTAACGCCTTTTCAACCCACGTATGGTCAAAAACAGCTTCATAAATGCGGTTGTAAACTCTTAATTTCCCCGGCTCCTTAACTACCAATCCCGACAGCCGCAACTCCATTTGTGCCAAACTGTCATTGGCTGTAATTTGTCCCTGTTGTAGTATTTGTTGATAGAGTCTCAGCATCTGGCTGGTGCGCTGTTTACGGTTCAGAATGCGATCGCGTATCGTCCTCAAATGCTCTGGCTCATCCTGGAATTCCCAATTTTCAATTACTTGTGAGCGCACTAACTTTTCAACCCATTTAACCTCACTACCTTCTGGAATGGAGGAGTCAGAACTGAGAATAAGTTTACACAGCTTTTGGATGAGAAAAGGTTGACCACCCGTCCAATTCCATACCTCTCTTAGCACCACTTCGGGGTTGTCTACATTCCTCACTAATCCGTGAGCTAACAGTTGGGCTTCATCTAATCGAAAGCCATTTAGTTCAATCGCTTGACCAATATTAAAAGGCGTGCGGTTTTTATCTTGAATTAAATCAGATGGTGTTGCTACCCCCAGCAGAGCAAAAGTGAGGCGTTTATATTCTGGATTATCAACACGCTGGTTATAGCAAGCGCGGATAACTGTAAAAAAATCATCCTTGAAATCTAATCTGAGAACGCTATCAATTTCATCGATAAAAATGACAACGTTTTGACGAACCTCCGCCAGCAGTACCTCCTGGATAAATTCACTAAATTGCTGTACCGGAGCCAGAGCGTTCCGATCGCTCCACCAAGTCTTCCAATTGATTTTTTCCGAGAGTTGAAAACTACTTACTAAACGGTAAACAATCCCCTTATACCACTGCGCTTGGGTGACAGAGCTACCAATCCGCGTCAGATCAATTGCCGCACAAGCAAATCCTTCTTGTTGCAGCCTCTGCATTGTTCGTACCCGCAAGCTAGACTTCCCCATTTGGCGAGAGTTCAGCACATAACAAAATTCCCCTGCCTTCAAACTCTGATAAAGATAATGATCTGCCTGTCGCTCCACATAAGTCAGAGCATCAGTTGATAGGCTCCCTCCAACTTGATATTCGTAGACTCGGTTTGGTGCGGTGTTCATCAAGTGACTGCGAGGCGATCGCAAAAATACTGTCGATACAAGTTACACTGGATTGTTAATTCATTGCCTTGCAAGTTAACTAATCCCATACTGTGTAATTTATAGGTTGATTCCGAATCTAATCTGACTGAGCTAGTTGCGGTAACTACCTTTTTGAAGGCTATAGCCAGCTCCGGATGCTGTAGTAAATGCGATAAGTGTTTCCGTAGATGATTCCGATAAATTCCAGCTTCTGTGGGAGCTGTTTGCAAAAGTTGCTCAAGTGTAACATCTGGATGACTTCTGAGGTGAGAGAGAGCCTGCTGCACCAACAAGGGATGCCCTCCCACCATGTCGATTAGCTGTTGAACCTGAGCGGTGTTCCAATTTAGTTGATGCCGAGCCGCAAAATCTTGCACTTGCTCCTCACTAAACTCTGGCAACTCTATCTCCTCTCCTACATTAAAAGGGGATTGATCGATATTCAGTGAAATGTAAACTTCCGTGGAGTATGCCACCACTAAGCGTAGTTTTTGCCAGATTTCAATAAATTTTCCATCTTCATGCCAAGCTCGCAGTAGGGGAAAAAAATCTTGTGCGACTGCAAGGTGTGGGAAAACTCGATCGACGTTATCTAAGCCCAATACCAGTGGCCTGTCTATTTTAGCTAGCAGACACTCTTCCAAGTAAGCCGTACAGTTATCGTTGCTACTCAAACCCTCATCCGATTCATAATTATCTACCTGATGATATTGCTGTAGCTGCCGACCAATGCTGGTGCAGAACCAGCGTAAGAATTTGTCTAGGTTTTTGATATCTGCTTCATTCGCTCGTAGAAGACTTAAACGTACTGTTTGGTAGCCCTGAAACTGTACTTGAGCGAAAATCCTATTCATCAGCAATGTTTTGCCCATTCCTTTAGCTGCTTTGAGCCGGATGAGGGAACCGGGCTGCAAAAGCTTCTCATAGCACACAGATTCGATGGGCGGTCGTTCCACATAAATTAATGTTATTGCTTCTGTCTCCTCTTGAGTTGGGTTAGCGCTTCCGCTTTCCGTACCCACCAAATTTGGCTCTAGCGCTGACTGCTGGATTGTATCTAGAACTGAATCTTGAGCGCTGGAGATTTTTTCTGAATGTTGCGCTTTCCATCTGCGCTCTAGTGCTGCTCGAAAGTTCCCTCTTGTGATCCTTTCGCCTAATACATCTGAGAGTAGCTTCCACAAATCAGAGGCAACATCCTTTATGTGACCCTCAGTTAGGTGACAAGAGTCTGCAACTTTTAGGTACTTTTGACCTTGCCAAGCCCCTCGAAATATAGTCTTTTGCAGGTCATTCAGGCGTTTTCCAGTCTGGGCAAAAACTAATTCGTCTGTAAGTTTTAAAGCAGCTTCAATATCCATAACTTAAGGCAGATGCCATGCTTTTTCCTCAGTCTAATCCGACCTTTCCGACTTTTTCCGACCAACCCAGCTAATTCCGACTTTCTCGACTAAATTACGTCGTAAAACTCCCTACTTTACCCGACTGCAAAGTCTTTGAGCCATTTGCAATATTTAGATTGTTGGACTTTCAACCCTTGTTAATCAGGACGTGATTATGCCTATTATCAACCCAATACTCACAGTGCTCGCCGGAGTTTCTATTGGTGTCAACAGCCTGACTCCAGGTGTAGGACTGCCAAACACTATCACATCAATCAACAGAACAGCGAATGCAATCAGCCAGTCGATGCTGATTGTCCAAACACTTCCTTGTAATACAGTCACTACGGTTAGTCCCCCCTTCTCCGCCACAACACGGTCATATCCTGTAAACGTTCGTCCTGGGCGTTCGATCAGCTCAGGCTTCATAAAACAGTTGCCAGCTAACCAAACTTTCCGCTTTAGTGAGTGGGGTTACGGTCAGGAAATCCTGGATACAGGATATAATCCTCCACGACCTGATGCACGGTGGTATAAGCTCCAAGGAGAAGACGGCTGGGTTTCCAGTGCCGTAGTGAATGATGGTGCTGATGCGCCTAAATCTAGCCCAACTTGCACTGGTAACACTATACCCATCACAATAAGTACATATCTGAACCGATTATATAGCTCATCAGGCGGTGTGCAGAGCAACGCTTACTCACCACCAAATCATATGGGGATTGACAGTGTATCTCCAGATCCAATGGTGGACGTTCAAGTTGGAAACGTAACACTGAAAGGCAAAGGTAATGTGCGCGCTCTTGTTGGCGGTAAAGTCTTGAGAGTAAGGCAAGGCTTGAAAGATCGATCGGGCAATCCAGCCGATAACTCTGTGGTTAGTATCTGGAACCCTGACCTCAAAACACTATTTGTGTATCTACACTTTGCTAAGGTGAACGTGACACAAGGGCAATGGATTAACCCCGGTGATGTCATAGGAATAGAAGGCCGGACTGGCTGGACTGTGGGCAATCCAGCTATTCATACTCACTTGGAAGTTCATCCTCACCCTGACCTCGCCGCTGGTCAGGAGCCATCTACTAACCTATCTGGAGTTGTGCCTAACCCAGCCAACTCTAACAAAGTCCAGAATCCATTGGACACTCTAATCAGAGCCTCAAAAGAGGGAATTTTAGACAAAACATACCGTTGAGCTGTAATGGTAAAGAGTGATCGCACCCTCTAATTAATGTATTGGCGATCGCTTCTGATGTCACACAGCGATCGCCTAAGTTAGGCTGGTGTAGTCTCAACCCCAGCTGTCGATTTTTCGCTGGAAACAAGAATGCAAACCTCCCCTCCTGCTTCATCCGCTTGGCAACGGCTGAAAAATCGTGAAATTAACTGTGAAGAAGCGCTAAAACTCCTGGTAGACGAGCAAGGAACGCTCCACTTAGCTCTGCTGGATCGGGAAGTTAGTTACCGATTTTTTCGAGAATTTCCAGATCGAAAGTTTTTGCCTCCGGTAGTTCCGCTGCTGCTGTGGCGAAACTGTTACTACCTGGGAAGTCCGATGGCTCTTTCTCTGGAGGCGATTAGAGAACTGAGCGATCGCACCTTTACCGAGATCAAAATTATCCCGATTGCGGACAAGAGCTATCGCACCTGGTATCACACCCAAAACCTAGACCCCAAGCGCATTTCCTCAACTCCCTTAGTGAATCCTCTCACGGGTGAGCAAGAGCAAGAAAACATCAGCGAAACAACTGAGCTATACCTCTCCAAAGCAGTTGACCAAATTGGGCGGCTCAAAACCCTAATTTCCGGGGCATTGCGGAACCGCGCCAGCGATATCCACATGGAACCCGCGCCAGAAGGCTTGAGAGTCCGCTATCGCATTGATGGCGTCTTGCGGGATATTACCACTCTGCCAGTCGATGTCAGCCGCAAGGTCATCGTCGCCCTCAAAGTCATGTCTGAAATCGACATCGCCGAAAGCCGCCGCCCCCAGGATGGACGGATTGGAGAGAAATATGCTTCCGGCGAAGAATTAGAACTGGGAATGGATATGCGCGTCAGTACCCTTCCCTGCGTGGGTGGGGAAAAAGCGGTAATTCGCTTACTACCGCGCAAAAACCCCTTTTCTAAAATCCAAAACTTGGGATTCACTCCCACAACTCTCGAAACCTACAAAAGCTGGTTGGAACAGCCGCAGGGGATGATTATCCTCACCGGCCCGACAGGGAGTGGTAAAACCAGTACGCTGTATACCAGTCTGCAATCCGTCGCCAGGGAACACGTCAATGTGGTGACGGTAGAAGACCCCGTAGAGTACATTTTGCCCCGCATCACCCAAACCCAGGTCAATGAAGCAGCGGGAATGACCTTTGCGGCAGGCTTGAGATCAATTTTGCGACAAGACCCGGATATTATCATGGTGGGAGAAATCCGCGACCACGAAACCGCAGAAACCGCAGTTCGGGCGGCGCTAACGGGTCACTTAGTTTTTACCACGCTGCACACGAACGATGCTCCCGGTGCGATTCCCCGGATCAAAGATATTGGCCCAGATCCTGGCTTAATTAGTGATGCTCTCTTGGGAATTGTGGCTCAGCGCTTGGTACGACGAGTCTGTCCTCACTGTGCGGCACCCTATAAGCCAACGGAGAAGGATTTGCAGGTACTGAGTTTAGAGCCAAGTCAAGCAAATTCAACCACTTGGCGAAAGGGTAAGGGCTGCTCCAAGTGTTTCAATTCTGGCTATCTGGGGCGAGAGGCAATTGTTGAGTTGCTGGACATCGATGATACGGTGCGCGAAATTATCTATGACGGCACGATGACGCAGCTGAATCGCTACCTACGGGAAATCAAATTTTTCTCTTTCGGGATGGCAGCGGTGGAAAAGGTAACAAATGGGATCACAACGGTTGAGGAAGTGTTGCGCGTGCTACCCCGCAGTGCCTTCTCGCGCCGCAAGTCTATGGGGGGAAGCCGCACGGAACAGTTTACGCCGTTGGGGGTGGGATAGCGATCGCGCTCTTGCGGTAAGGCTGCATAAGCTTCGCTCTTGCGCTTCCCCAAAGGTACTATTTTGCTTACTTTATGCGGCGCTTTCCTTTCCTGGTAAGCTGCCCAGATAGGCTCGGCGTTTTACCCAAAGTTGGCGGAGGTCTTCAATCATCTCTTGGTAGTAGTCAGAGAATTTCTGGCTGTCTTCTTTAATCTGAAGTCCGAGTTGTTGCAGCGCGGTTGGGGTGTGGCACGTTTGAAATAAAAGCGCGATGGCATCCCACCAGAGTCGCAATTGACGATAACTGACAAATTGTCCGCCGCGATCTGTGCGATGAACAAAAAGGACATTTTGCCAACACTCGAATCGCACAATGAAGGATTCTGGTATTTTCAGGTATTTCGCCAAGAGTGTAACAGTGAGGCGAAATGTCTTTGGCGGTTGAATCCGGCGAAACAACGTTGTCATAATCAATTCACTCCAGGTTTGGCTATTGAGTCACTGGTTTCTGGCGCGGTGTCAAACATGATGGAGTAGGGAACGTTTGAAGTATTCGCTTTGAGGATTTGCAGATGCGCTTCGGCATCGCTGCGACGACGAAAACGGGCGATAATCAGCGATCGCATATTCGGAAGCGATCGCACGATGCACCACGGATGTAGCTTGGAGTAATACGTCATAAGACTCTCCCAGTCATAGCTGCGAGTTACTTAGTTATGGGTTTTGAATGGATATTTACAAGGCTGTCGCTAACAAACCCAGCCAAAGATAGCGATCATGCGATCGCGTGACAGTTATGTAAGAAACTAAAGTCAGGGCAGGCATCAAAGAAAGTCGGACGGCAATTTAGCTAGATGGTAGCTTTTTAAGTTACCTGCTCATTTATAGTCCCTTACTTATCCAAACACGCTTGTAATTATTTTGTCAAGTCTGCTTGGATAAGCTTGTTTGGAAAGTATGACAGAAGAACGACAGCAAGAGCGAGAGTCTCCTTTAAGGCAGCGGAGAGAGGAATTAGGCTTAACTCAAAGAGACATTGCACTGGCTCTGGGTAAGACTGACCAAACAATTAGCAATTGGGAGACAGGTATGTATGAACCAAAGCTCACCCCCCGTGAAATGAAAGCGCTTTGCCGTCTGCTGAAATGGACGCTAGAAGAACTGCCAGATGAGTTTGGCTCATTGCGATCGCAGTGAGGCGCGATCGCAATTTTGGTGTGGAGATGCGATCGCATTTTTGAGGTGTGGATTTCATCGCTCAACACCAGGTAGTAAACGATCTCTCAATACCAATTTTTGGTTTGGTTAATTTTAGTAAGTACTATAAGTACTACTTGATAGACGCGCTCCAGCAAATATGAACAGGCAGAGTTTTATAGGAAACTGGGAATAAATTCCTATAAGTTTCTTTGTGAGTACGCTAACGTTGATAGAGGAGATTTAGCGAGGTTTTTAGAAGTGAAGGCATCGGAAACCAGTGTCCGTATCTTGCTTGAAGGGAGTAAGCAGTTCCAAATTCCGCTGTTTCAAAGGCCTTATTCATGGTCTAAAAAGCAATGGGATGCTCTTTGGGAAGACCTGCTGGAAGTATATAACGAGGCGGAAGATTACCACTTCTTGGGGCCTATTGTTACTCAGTCAGTACCTGGGACTCCTGATGGGGTTTCTCCATTTGATCTTATTGACGGGCAGCAACGCCTCACTACCCTATCTATACTATTGGCTGCGTTGCGGGATCACTTGAAAAAACATGACTCTGACTCCGCAGCGGAACTACATGAACTGTATTTAATTAATAGATTTAAGAAAGGTGAAGCCCGCTATAAAATTTTACCTACGCAAGCAGATCAAGAGGTTTATAAGCAAGTTATTGAGGGGCAAATGAATGGAGATAAAAGTATAATATCTGAAGCCTATAAGTTCTTCTGGGAGCGAATGAAGAATAGCAATTCAGAAGAAGATACTGTCTCTATTGACATTACAAAATTAAAAAATGTGGTTTTGGAGAATATAACGCTGGTCAGCATTACGTTGGATGACCGAGACAATCCATACATTATATTTGAAAGCTTAAATCACAGAGGAGAACCCTTAACTCAGGCGGATTTAATACGTAACTACTTTTTTATGCGGCTTACTGATAAAAACCAAAAGGAAATAGTTTACAAAAAAATATGGCTGCCCCTACAAGATGAGTTTAAAAAGAATGCAGGAGAGGAAAAATACTTAAAAGAACTCACTAGAGCCTTTTGGTGTTACTTACGTAGAGAAGGAGTAGCCACAAGCGAAAATAAGATTTACCAGGAACTAAAGTCACGGCTAGATCAAAAATCCGAACATGAGGTTTTGTCGGTTATCAAAGAATTTGCTCAACTTGCTACGTATTATATACGAATTTCTTTTCCTGAAAATAATGAAAAAAATTCTGGGTTACGGCGGGCATTTGAAAGATTAAAAGAATTAAATTTTAGAAATTGTCATCCTCTCCTGCTCAACCTTTATAGAGACTATGAAAATAAAACACTCTCTTTGCAGCAGTTTGAACAAGCTCTGGGTTATGTAGAGTCCTACTTTGTACGTCGGCTGTTTGGGGATTTGTCTGTTCAATTGATGAACAAAATTTTTACAAATTTATATAAAGATGTCAACAAGCGATTAGAAGAAAAAAAATCTAGTAATTTTGTAATTGCATTACGCGAGGAATTAGCTAGTTTCGATACTAATAACAAGGGTCAAGTTTGGCCTGATGATAATTCGTTTCGCAAGAGCATTATTGAAAACTCTGTGAATGTAAAGGACAGCAGGGTGAAGTTTTTGTTAGCAAGCTTGCAAGAACCGTTGACTAAGTTTCAAGTGAAAACAGAGGATCTTACTCTTGAACACATAATGCCTCAGAAATTGACCCCTGCATGGAAAGCATTGCTAGGAGTCAATGCGGAGGAAATATCTAAAAACTGGCTTCACACATTAGGAAATCTGACTTTGACTCCTCCTTCTTATAACTCAGAAATGTCTAACTCACCCTTTAGTAAAAAATTAGAATACCTCCAGAAAAGCGCTCTAACTTTAGACAATCAATACTTTAAAAATGTAGAAACATGGAACGCCGAGGCAATTCGATGCCGCGCTGAATACTTAGCTAATATTGCAGTTAAGGTTTGGCCTCGATAGGAAGAATCCTCATCGTAAGCCTTATCTTCTAGATAATCACCCCATTTAAATAGCGCTCGCTCAATCTAGCCTCAAGCATCACAGGGCACTCACCCCTTGCCCTTATCATCTACTACACAACAGCGCGATCGCTTCTATAAAATAAAACCCCGTAGGTTGATACTTACGGGGTTTTAGTTGTGAAATGCACTCTAACTACTTTTTACCGACGGGGAATTTATCTTGTTCTGGGTTGGGAGTAGTGGGAAGCGATCGCTTCTCCTGTGACTTTGTTTTACGCACCTCCCCATTTTTGTGCCCGCGTTTTCTGCCAAATCCGCGCTTCGGCAATTGCACAAGCCAGCGCTGCAAGTTGTCCACATAGGTGAATAGTACTGGCACCACCACCAGCGTTAGCAGCGTGGAAGTCGTGAAGCCACCCATCAGGGCGATTCCCATCGGAGCGCGGACTTCAGCCCCCGCACCAATTCCCAAGGCAAGGGGAATCGTTCCCGCAATCGTAGCCAGAGAAGTCATCAAAATCGGTCGCAGACGATCCATCCCAGCGGCGATTAGCGCCTGATATTGCGACTTCCCTTCCGCCTGGTTAATCAAGGTATAGTCCACCAGCAGGATGGAGTTTTTCGTCACAATCCCCATCAGCAGCACAATCCCAATTAGCGCATATAACCCCAACGCTTCTTGGGCAATCATTAAACCCAACAGTGCGCCGCCTAAAGAAAGAGGCAACGCCACCATGATTGTCAGGGGATGGAGGAAATTGTTGTATAGCAGCACCAGGATGGCATAGATACACATAATTGCCAGTCCGATTGCCGAACCAAAGCGACCGAAAATCTCCTGCATAATCTCGGCATCCCCAGCGGATTCCTGCACGACTCCGGGAGGCAGATTTTTGAGGGCAGGTAGCTGTTGCACCGCTTGCACCGCATCTCCTAAAGCAAGACCCTGCAAGTTGGCTTGTACCGACACCTGACGAGCGCGATTAAACCGATCGATTTGCGCCGGACCGCTGCCAAAGCGGATATCTGCCACCGACAGTAAGGGAACCAGATTGCCGTTTTGGCTTGGCACCTGAAGATTTTTGAGCGTGTCAATATCCTGCCGCGCATCGGGATTTATCTGCACTCGAATCGGAATTTGCCGATCGGGGAGGTTAAACTTAGCCAGATTCGCTTCATTGTCGCCAATGGTGGCAAGGGATGCAGTACGCGCGATCGCTTGCACCGTCACTCCCAAATCCGCAGCTCGTGCCGCATCGGGAATAATCAGAATTTCTGGCTTCACCAAACTGGCAGTAGAGGTTGCTTCCACTAAACCGGGCACGCTTCTCATCTGCTTTTCCAGAGCATCCGCTGCCAAGTTCAAAGCTTCCGGGTTTTCACTTTTGAGGACAATTGATAAATCCTTGCCCGCTCCACCGGCTCCCTGGCTTTGGAAACTAATCCGCGCCCCCGGCACTTGGGAGAACTGTTGGCGCATTTGATTCTCAAATTCCTTTTGAGGGATATCCTCTCGTTGTTCCTTCGGCTTTAAGTTGACAAAAAGATTGGCAGTATTGACTTCTGTCGTTGCCAAGACACTCTCAACGGCTGGGCTTTGCTGAATTAACCGAGTTGTCTGCTGTACAACTTTTTTAGTATCTTCCAGCGTCGAACCGGGAGGGAGTTGCACCGCAACTTCCGAGAAACCAATATCCCCGTTATTAAATAATCCCTTGGGGATAAACGGGACTAGCGCCAAACTGCCCAGGAAAAAAGCCAACGCGATCGCCATCGTTGTCAGGCGATGCCGCAAAGCCCACTTCAGCACAAAGCGATACGGTTGAAATCGATTTTTTTTCCGGCTGTTAGCGCCGTTCCCGTTCCCATTTCCGGGTAGCTGATTGGCGGGTGAGGTTTTCTTCGGTTTGAGCAAATAAGCGCCCATCATTGGGGTAATCGTCCGCGCCACCAGAGTAGAGAAGATTGTCGAGACAGCAACCGTCACCCCAAACGGCTGGAAAAACTGTCCCGGAATCCCACCCATAAACGCCACTGGCAAAAACACCGCGATAATCGTCGCCGCGCTCGCCAGCACTGCCAAACCCACTTCCGCTGAAGAATCCAAAGCCGCTTGGAAGGGCGTTTTGCCCATATCCATGTGGCGATCCATATTCTCAATTTCAACAACCGCATCATCCACCAAGTTCCCCACCGCCAGCGCCAATGCCAGCAAAGTCATGTTGTTGAGGGTGTAACCCAGCAAATATTGCACGGCAAAGGTAGGCAGCATGGATAACGGCAGTGCCACGGCAGTAATCAACGTGGCACGCCAGTTCCGCAAAAAGATTAGAATCGTCAGCACTGCCAGCAGAGACGCTTGGATCAAGTCATCAATGGTGCCATCGTAGGATTCGCGGATAAAGTCAGCGCGAGTAAAGATGAGTTTTAGCTGGACATCCGTCCCCAGGTTTTTTTGCAGTTCTTCTACTTTCTGGCGTACCCCTTCTTCCACCGTCACCAGAGTGCTGCCAGTGCTACGCAAGACGGAAAAAGACACCACGGGTTGATTATTCAGCAGTGCCGCCTGCCGGGGGTCAGAAGAGCCATCGCGGATTTCTCCCAAAGCGGATAAGGGCACCGAACCCCCGCCCGGAAGGATAATCTCATAGTTTTGCAACGCCTGGACATTCGGCGCACTGCCTAAGGTACGAATGCTTTGTTCGCTCCCGCCTAACTCCGCTCGTCCGCCGGGTAAATTGACGTTGAGGGCGCGGATTTGGTCGTTGACTTGAGTCGCTGTAATGCCTAGAGCTTTCAGACGATCGGGATCGAGATTGACGCGAATTTCGCGGTCAACACCGCCAACCCGCTTGATTTGAGCGACTCCCTCCACCGATAGCAGGGCGCGGCTAATCGTTTCGTCAACCAGATTACTTAATTCTTCTACCGATTTTTGCTTAGAAATGACGGCGTAGTTCATAATCGGCCCACCGGAGAACTCCAGCCGTTGCACGATCGGTTCGTTGATGTCTGCGGGTAAACTTTGGCGAATTTGGGCGACCGCATTGCGGACATCATTCGTCGCGCGATCGCTATCTGTCCCCAATACAAAATTAACGACGGTGGTAGAGACGCCGTCGTTAACTGTTGAATTTAATTGGTCTATATTTCCCAGACCCGCTACAGCATCTTCAATCGGTTTCGTCACCTGAGATTCCAGTTCCGCTGGTCCCGCCCCCGCCTGGGTGACGGTAATCGAAACCGTTGGTAGATCGATATTTGGGTTGATATCAATGCCCAAACCTGTAAAGGAAAACCATCCGACCACGGTCAAAAACAAAAATAAGACCAGGGTAGGAACGGGTTTGCGAATTGACCAGCCGGAAATGTTCATAAAAGGCGAATTAAAAGATTAAAAGATTGCTGATTGCTCGTGGCTAATCGCTGATTATCCTTCGCATTAGCCATTCGCTACTGACCATTGACCACTCGAACTTTGTCGCCTTCTTTGAGATACCCGGCACCGGCAACGACGACGCGATCGCCTGGTTTTAACCCGCTCTTAATCTCCCTTGTGTCCCCGGTCGCCACTTCTCCTAGTTCTACCTTCCGAGCTTGAACCGTGTCTTCACCCGATAGCAGGAATACAATTGCACTACCATCCGGCTGAGGGAGTACCGCCTTAGCAGGCACCGTTACCCCGGTTGTCGTAGTAGTCGTAATTGCGGCACGGGCAAACATCCCCGGTCGTAGGGACAAGCTTTCCCCGCTCGAAGGTTGGGGCAGGTCGATCGTGACGGTTGCTTCACGCCTTTGTGCGTTCACGAGGGGCGCGATTTCTCTGACTCGCCCCTGCAAGCGAACACGGCTATCGTTCTCCGAGGTAATCGTGGCAGGTGCCCCAATTTTTACTTGCGGCAGTTGGATAGCAGGAAGTTGTGCCTCTAGTTCCAGTTGTCCGTTGCGGATGATCGAAAAGAGCGGTTTACTGCCAGAAGTGACATCCCCAATCCGGGCTATTTGCTGAATTTCATCATCTACTTTTGGTCTGGTAACAATGCCTCTAGCCGGAGCGCGAACCTGGGTTTGCCCTAGCTGAGTTTGCAGTTGTTGCAGATTTGCCGCACTGCTCCTGACCTCAGCTTCAGCACTATTGATATTCGCTTGGGCAAGGCGAACCTCTTCTCTCGCGGTTGCGGCAGTGGTGGCGCGAGCATCTAGCTCTTGACGACTAATCGCCCCTGCCTGAGCCAGTTGCTGATAACGCTGGAGATTCCGTTGGGCTTCGGCAAGGGTGGCTCGGCTTTGCGCTAAGGCAGCTTGTCTTTGCCGGACAGCAGCTTGGCTCGATTCTAGCTGTGCCTTTCCCCGATCGAGTTGCGCTTGTAGGACGGAATTATCCAGAACTGCCATTACCTGTCCGGCTTCCACCGTTTGTCCCTCGTCCACCAAAACTCTCTGGATTTGTAAGCCGGTTGTCTGGGACAAAACGGGGATGAGTTCGCGGGCTTCTACTGTGCCGCTGGTTGTCAGCGTGCGGGCGACTTCGGCGGATTGGGCGACAGTTGCAGTGACACTTTGGCTGGGTGGTGCTGCCTGTTGCGTGGCATCTGGCTTCTTCGCAGTCTTAGGCTGTGAAAGCAGTTTCATTCCGCCTGCGGTGAGGGCGATGCCTATCCCTACGCCAAGCGCCACACCCTTCCAACCAGACAGAGCTCTTTTTTTGCGATCGCTCCGCTTCCAGCCGTCGTCGGAGGATTCTTCGTCACCGTCCCAGGTTTCATCTAATTCATCAACTTCTATCTTTTTTGGGGCTTCGTCCATCACCGCGCTCCCTCCACGCTTTCACCTTACTGGCGGCAACCTTTTGCAAAGAAATGTTGCAAGGGCTACTTTTACTATGATGCAAAATTTCCGGAAAAAGATGCGATCGCAATGTGACGCTAGGAACCCAGACTTGCGGTAGAGTTCTCAATAAAAGACCCTTGGCTTAGCAACAAGAACGACCTGATGAAAGCAGTTTTGATGACAGCATCTGGCGCACCGGAAGTCTTGCAACTTCAGGAAGTCCCAAACCCGACGATTGAACAAGACACAGAAATCCTCGTCCGTCTTTGGGCGGCGGGAATCAACCCGATTGACACTAAATTGCGGCAGCGGGGCACCTTCTACCCAGACCAAATGCCCGCTATTTTAGGCTGTGATGGGGCGGGAGTCGTGGAAGCAGTCGGTTCTGGCGTCCAGCGGTTTAAGGTTGGCGACGAAGTGTATTTCTGCGCGGGTGGACTGGGGGCAAAGCTGGGAAATTATGCTCAAATGGCGGTTGTCGATGAGCGATTTGTTGCCAAGAAACCCACCTCTATAAGCTTTGCAGAAGCCGCCGCTGCCCCTCTGGTTCTGATTACCGCTTGGGAAGCCTTATTTGAAAGGGGGCGGCTAGAACCCAAGGAACGGGTGCTGATTCACGCGGGTGCTGGCGGTGTCGGTCACGTCGCCATTCAACTAGCTAAGCTGAAAGGTGCGGAAGTTTGTACTACGGTTAGTTCTCAGGACAAGGCTGATTTTGTCCGCGAATTAGGTGCCGATGAGGTAATTTTTTATCAGCAAACTGACTTTGTACAGGCGGTTCTAGATTGGACTGGAGGAGAGGGCGTAGACTTAGCCTTTGATACGGTGGGCGGGGAAACCTTCTATAAAACGTTCCCCGCCGTGCGGGTTTATAGCGATCTGGTGACGATTCTGGAGCCAGACCCCACTTACTCTAATTGGAAGATTGCGCGATCGCGCAATCTCCGGATTAGCTTTGAATTGATGCTAACCCCTGCATTGCAAGGACTTCTGGAAGCTCAACAGCATCACGCAGAAATTTTAGAACAGTGTGCAACCTGGATTGATGAAGGTTCGCTGAAAATTCACCTGGCTAAAACTTTCCCTCTAGAAGCAGCAGCCGCCGCCCACCAACTGTTGGAAGCCGGATCGATTACAGGTAAAATCGCCTTGGTGATGGAGGGTGAATAAAACGAACCAGCGATCAACCCTCATTGCGTGGCTTCATTAGCTGCAAAAGTGCTGTCAAAGCCTTGTCTTCCGAGGCATTGACCCGGCGATCGAGCAAGGCAATGCTGACCGCTTTGGGAAGTGCGATCGCTGCGATGTCTGGATCGAGTCCTTCCAGCAATTGCTCAAGCGACTGGGGCACTTTCAATGCCGATCTGACACCAAGCAGCATGGGTTCTTCTAAACCGAGTGCCTGAAGCTGACGAGACCAAACCTCCCAGCTGATCCTGACTTCCGGTTCCGCCGCCTGAATCAAATAAGCCAGCAACCGCTGTAGCTTACTTTGTTGCTGGGGCGTTAGCTGAGGCTGGGAATGCTCTTCTGGGTCGGTATCGACCGTTTCTTGGTTAAGGTTGCTGACAATTTGCTGCCAGTCTTGTTTGTCGCACCCTTCGGGTTGGTCTACCGTCAGAGAAATGCTAATTTTTTGGTCTGAACCAGCGTTGAGGTGCGTAACTTGGGCACGTACACCGAGAAAGCCCAGCCACTGGGCAATCGTCCCAATCAGTGTGGAACGAGTTGCCTGACAGCTAGCGAGTAACCGGATTTGAGTGCGAACCATTGGGCGCACGATTTGCGAAAGCATAGTTTACAAGATTGCCTCGATTATTATCTGGTTATTAACGCTTCATCTGCATTGGGTGCTGTTACCAATCAGACTTTTCTCACCTTACATTTTGCACCGGGAAACTTCTTCCCTACAGGTGTAGGTTTTTGGCGATTTGGGAGCGTTAAATATTCAAAACCGACTTTTATCCCTTATTCCCTTATAAGGAGGAGTTGGGGGAGTTCGCGGATTTCTGGCGAAACAGATGAGTATGTTCGGGATCGTACAGACGCGAACGACGTTTCGCTTGCCCCAAAGACTCTGGCGTATTTTCCACAGTCCCTAACGCGGGACTAATCACATAAAGCGTCGTCCGAATCAAATTTTCCTGCTGCGTCACAGTTGCCATTTGATCCAAAGGAACCAAGAAGATTTTCTCATCAGGCCAACCGACTCGAAAGCAAATCGCCACGGGTGTATCGGCGGGGTAGTGCTGCATCAGTTTCGCTTGCGCGTCTTCGACGTGACGCGCCGCCAAGTAAAGGCATAAACTTGCCTGATGCGCCGCTAGGGAGGCTAATTCTTCGCGTTCCGGCACGGCTGAGGCGCGTCCGCTAATCCGGGTGAGGATAATCGTCTGCACCAGTCCTGGCACCGTTAGCTCAACTTTGAGCTTGGCGGCGGCTGCCTGGAAAGCACTGATGCCGGGGACAATTTCAAAAGGAATGTCCGCCTCTGCCAAGGCTTGCATTTGCTCAAAGACAGCACCGTAGAGGCTGGGGTCGCCAGAGTGGAGGCGGATCACAGATTTATGCGATCGCACTCGTTCAATCATCACTGGCAGAATTTCTTCGAGGGTTTTATTCCCGGTGCGAATAATTTCCGCATCCGCACGCACCCCCTGCAAAATTTGCACCGGCACCAGAGAATCGGCAAATAAGATTACATCCGCAACCGCGAGTAGTTTCTGCGCCTTAACCGTCAATAAATCTGGATCTCCCGGCCCTGCACCGACAATGTAAACGGCTGGTGCCAGGGGAGACAATGATTCGCCAATAAATTTAGTCGCCAATTCAGACAAACCTCTTCTAGAGTGTGTAACTTATCAGTCATCTGTTGATCGTTCTGCAATTTTGTCAAAATTGCAGATTGCTTCTGATTCCCGTACAGCGGTAGCTATCTGCGCCTACCGAGTCAAAAAAATTAAATTGATTACGGACACTTTCCGGATTCGTTCCACTTCCCCGGTAATTAAGGAATGGTAGATGCACCCTGGTTTTGCTCTAGAGTTTGACTCTAGAGCATTTTTTTTGGGATTTTTTTGGGAATAATTTCTCCTGAAACCTGGCTTTTTCTACCAATTCACTTGATTAACGCGACACTTCAATTCTTAAAGCCCGATCGGAAAGACGGTTGAGGCATCTGAGGTGTAATCTCACCCCCGTGAAATGGGATGATTCATCGTTGGGCATTCTCGCTGGAAGCATTCTCATGACTAGAGGCTGACACGACATCTGGCAGAGAACGACGCAACAAATAAACCCAAGCCAGACCCGCCAATCCCAGCGCCATTCCCAGCAAACTGATCGCTTGTGCCATTCGCAACGGCCCCAGCATCAAGCTATCGGTGCGTAACCCCTCAATCCAAACGCGACCGGCGCTATAAGCCACCATGTAAACCAAAAACAGCGTACCTGCCTTGAGACGTGGTCTCTTCAAATCCCGAAAAAACAAGGTCATCAGCAACCCAAAAACCATTAAATTCCAAAGAGATTCATAGAGAAAGGTGGGATGGAAGTAGGCAAAATTTTGGTAATCGGGCGGACGGTTCTCGACCGGAATCAAGAGTTTCCAAGGCAAATTTGTGGGTGCCCCGAAGGCTTCAGAATTGAAGAAATTGCCCCAACGCCCGATGGCTTGACCCAAAATGACAGAGGGCGCGACTAAATCGGCAAGTTGCCAGAAAGAGATTTTTTGGATTCGGGCAAAAATCAAAGCTGCCAAAGTGCCACCGATGATCGCCCCATGAATGGCAATGCCTCCTTTCCAGATGGCAATGATGTCACCCGGTCTTTGGGCGTATTGTTCCCACTCAAATAAAACATAGTAAAGTCGGGCACTGGGAATCGCCGCTACAACTAGCCAGAGTGCGAAATCGCCCGGTATATCTGGGTTGATGTGACGGCGGGACGCCAGATATCGAGAAAGGGTGACGCCAATTAATACGGCTGAGGCAATTAATAGACCGTACCAGCGAATGGTAAACGGTCCCAGCTCAATGAGGATTGGGCCTGGAGAGGTAAATTCAAATGCCAAAGGCAGAGAGGAAATATCAAGAAGCATCGGCTTTGATTGAGTTCCAGCGTAGCCCGGACAAGACTCGCTGCTAGCACTTCATAGTTTATCGAATGCTTGATTCAAGTCTTGCATAGCAGCAGCTAGATCGCGATCGCTCACACGCCTCTAGCCAATTCTCAGTCCCCTAGTCTCAGTCCCCTGGTCTCAGTTCCGTTGAAATCTGGACACGCTGACACCCCTTTCAAAGGGCAATCAACATTCAATCAATCAAATTACTGCTGATCCTTGCGAAAACTCTCAAATTGTGCAGGTAAACAAGTTTCACGATCGCAAGCAGCAAGATTAAGACAAATAGCGGTAGCGAGTACCGATCCGATAGATAGATATTGATATTGCAACTGTACTTATATACGACCGTGATGGCAGCACTCGCGGAACCATCACGCTGAGATCGAACAGAGATGACTGAAGACCGAATTACTCAAAATCTTATCGTTGAAAATCGTAATCTGCGCCTAAATCAGCGTTCATCTATGCACCTGCCGCGCAGCCTGAGTGCCTTAGAAACTTGGGGTTTTGGGTTCACAGGTCATCTAGCCTGGATTGGCACAGCCCCGCTAATTCATGCAGCATTAGGCTCATCTGCCATCTTTGTGTGGTTGCCCGCAGCGATTGTGGGGATGCTGCTGAACCTGCAAGTGAAACGCTTAGGAGAACACTGGCCTGAAATATCGGGGGGAACTCCAAATTACACGACTAAGTTACTCAAAAACTATCCCGGTCTAGCTCGTTATGCGGCGATCGCGTACTTCATCGGCTGGGCAGGATATCTGCCAATCAACCCAATTATCCTGACGAATCTCATCAAGACTAATCTAGAACCTTTAGGGATTGATTGTCCGGAAACGGCTCTGAAAATAGGATTCACGCTGATTGCTTATATTGTCGCGTTCAGCGGCACGCGAGCTTTAGCAATCTTGCACACGTTTTTCATTCTTCCAGCAGTCGGATTCTTATTGGTGTTTTGTCTTCAAGGTCTAGGATGGTTAGCCTTCTCGCCCGCGAGTCCCGGATTTTTTCCTAGCACCTGGTCAACCTTAAACTTTGTGGATTGGGCAAAGTGGTCTTTTTTCGCAATCTACATTGCCTACGCCTGCGAGACAGCCTCCGCATTTGTCGCCGACAGCCGACGCCCTGGAGAAACGCTGCGATTTCTCAGCTTGGCAGCTTGGCTAATGCCGCCGGTCATTCAGGGCGGTTCTTGGGTACTCATGCGCTTGGCAACTGTACCAGACTTGGGCGAAGACACGTTCTTGAACTTTTTCACAGCAGCAAAGCCCTTCTGGGGCGAGTCAGCTTCCTTAATCGTGACCCTCCTGATCGTCTCTAGCTGCCTTCTCGCTTGCGCGACTGCGGTTTCTAATTCTCCCCGCATTTTGTACCAACTTGCCCTAGACGGACACCTTTCACCCGTCTTCGCGGTCGTCTCCCGGCAAGGCGTTCTGCAACCTGCCCTAATATTTTCCCTTGGCATCAGCTTGATCTATTTGCTTTGGGGAGATATTTCTCGAATTGTGGTAGTAACGGGTACTGGCTATCTTGTCGCCATTATGTCAATCCAGCTGGGCTTGTGGTTGCAGCGAGGCAAACCCGAAGTGCGCTGGCCTTGGTGGTCGCTGGGCTTCTTCGCCCTTGAGGCGGTTGTTCTGGTAGTGGGGGGTTTAAGTTGGAGCTGGCAAGATGTGCTAGTTGGGCTGCTGTCTCCGATCGCTGTTTTGGCTTGTGATGCAGCGATTCGTCGGATCGCTTTTGAGCCTTTCCACCCAGCCTGGTGGATTGAGCGTTACCGGGTGAAAAGCTTTCAGGTCAAAGATTTTGTTGCCTTTCAGGTGATCGTCCTGATTCTATTGGTTTGTAGTGCGACGGCGATCGCCTGGGTGCTTCGGAACGGGATTGGGCAGATTTCTGGGAATGCCAGTAACAATCTTTTAGTCATTTTGCTGATGACGCTCGCTTTTGTAGCGATCGCAGTTGCCTGCTGGACTAGCTTGCCTCAAGTGGCTGCGATCGCTGAAGCACGAGAACACGCGGAAAATCTTTTTATCACTGCCCTTGACACGGTTCCGGATACCATTCTCGTTTTGGATGAGGGCGGCGCGATTCGTCAAGCCAACCCAGCCGCTGTTGCCCTTTTCGAGATGGACGCTCATCAGCTGATTGGGCGTCGCCTCAACGATTTCCTCTCTGGGTTAGCTGGGTCGCCTGAGATTTGGCAAAGTCGCAGCGAACAGACATTCCGGCAGGATGAAACAAGCTTACGCACGATCGAGGTGACGCTTTCCCACCGCTCAAATCGCCAACTTCAAGAATATATTGTCATCCTACGCGACATCACGGAGCGCAAGCTCTCAGAAGAAACATTGCAGCAATCGGAAGAGACTGCTAGAAAGCAAGCGATCGCTCTAGAACAAACCCTGCGAGACCTCCGGCAAACCCAAGCTCAATTGATTCAAACTGAGAAAATGTCTAGCCTCGGTCAACTCGTTGCGGGTGTTGCCCATGAGATTAATAACCCTGTCAACTTCATCTACGGAAATCTGACCCATGTGGGTAACTACACTCAGGATCTTCTCGGTTTAGTTAACTTTTACCAGCAGGGTTATTCCTACACTGATCCAAACATTCAAGGCTTGGTTGAAGAGATTGATCTTGATTTTCTAATTGAGGATTTGCCGAAAACTTTGTCTTCGATGAAAGTAGGGGCAAACCGCATTCGGGAGATTGTTCTGACTTTGCGTAACTTTTCTCGGTTAGATGAAGCCGAGATGAAACCTGTCAACATTCATGAGGGAATCGATAGTACCCTCGTGATTTTGCACAATCGCCTCAAGCATAAACCAGAGTTTCCGCCGATTCAGGTTATCAAGCAATATGGCAACTTGCCGCTGGTGGAATGTTATGCCGGACAAATGAATCAGGTATTTATGAATATCTTGAATAATTCGATTGATGCTTTGCAGGAGCAAGATAAAGCGCGAAGCTCAGAAGAAATTAAAAAGAAACCCAGCACTTTAACAATTTCTACCCAACTTTTAGACAAGAATTGGGTGAGAATCGGGATTAAAGATAATGGGCCGGGGATGAGTGCAAGTGTCCTAGGGCAACTGTTTGACCCGTTCTTTACAACAAAACCAGTCGGTCAAGGCACTGGACTGGGTTTATCGATTAGCTATCAAATTGTTGTAGAAAAGCATGGCGGAAAGATGAAGTGTCTATCTCGACCTGGGGAAGGTGCAGAGTTTCAAATTGAGATTCCGATCGGGCAAACTTATAAAGTGAACCCCAGCGTCGATCGAGAGGTTCTAGGATAGAGATCCTAGCGAAAACTTTTGATTATTTATGTCTGCTACGTCCCGCTCTCAGGTTCAGTCTTCTACAGACAGTCAGCATCAAAATCAGTTTGATGAAACTGCTCCCGTTGCTAAACAGGGGGTAACGAATAAAAACCCAGCCAGAACGATTCCTCCTCTTTTAGGGGCAAATTTAGCTGAATTAACCCAATGGGTGCTTGCTCAAGGACAACCGGCTTATCGGGGACAGCAACTGCATCAGTGGATTTATGAAAAAGGAGCGCGATCGCTTTCTGAAATTACTGTATTTTCTAAGCAGTGGCGCGACCAAGTAGCAGATGTCCCGATTGGACGCTCTACGATACATCATCGATCTGTCGCTCCAGATGACACGGTGAAGTATCTGCTGCGGTTGGCAGATGGTCAAATTATCGAAACAGTCGGTATTCCCACAGAAAAGCGGCTCACGGTGTGCGTCTCTTCCCAAGTGGGTTGTCCGATGGCTTGCGACTTCTGCGCTACGGGGAAGGGCGGTTTTACCCGCAATCTCGCACGTCATGAAATCGTCGATCAGGTGTTAACGGTTCAGGAAGACTTCAAGCGACGAGTCAGCCATATTGTATTTATGGGGATGGGCGAACCTTTACTGAATACGGTAAATGTTCTGGGAGCGCTAGAGATCCTGAATAAAGATGTGGGAATTGGACAGCGTTCTATCACCCTTTCTACCGTAGGGGTACGCGATCGCATCCTCGATTTAGCGAAACATCACTTGCAAATCACCCTCGCAGTTAGCCTCCACGCACCCAATCAGGCACTTCGGGAAAAACTTATCCCTACGGCTCAGCGATATCCCCTGGAAGATTTGTTAGCAGAATGTCGGGAATATGTTCAATTAACAGGTCGCAGATTGACATTTGAATACGTCCTGCTTGCGGGTGTGAACGATCTTCCCCAACACGCGAATGAACTTGCATCCCGCCTGCGGGGATTCCAAACTCACGTCAATTTAATTCCCTACAATCCTATCCACGATGCTGACTATCAGCGTCCGGATTCTACTCGGATTCAAGCTTTTGTAGCAGCTCTGAAAAAACAGCATATTGCTGTTAGCGTTCGCTACTCTCGTGGTTTAGAAGCCAATGCTGCTTGCGGACAACTTCGAGCTTCTAAATAATTCAGTAAAAGCAATTCTTTGAGGATTGCTTCTACAGACGACTTGCATCAAGACCGGGTGCGTATGCTTCGATTACTCTCCCGGTTCGAGAACAAGTCACCATCAAGTAGTCACAAGTACGGCATTGTGTCCGCGTTAGCTGGCTGCTAGAAATATAATGCCGTTCACCCGGACTGCCACAGTTAGGACAGCGAATTGCTTGGACGAGCTGCATTGTTAAAGTTTTCATGTCAGTAAGTTTTTTAAAACAAGAGAATTGCTAGATTTGACCCCGATACCATCCGGTAAAAGTGTAGCTAAAGTAACAATTTAGCTACATGCAATGAGTGAAAAATCAATTTACCTTTCTAGACTATTATGGCAACCTTTTTGATAATTATCCATAATCAATTGAATGATTTATATGAATCATTCTTTAGGAATATGAGTCTATCTAGCTTTGATCCCCATTGTGAACTTATGCAAATGCGGGAGGTTTGCACAGGCATTTAACATCGTTTAGACATTTCTGACGTGTTGATTTTGTAAAGTTGGGCAGTTCTTTAGTAATAATTTATAGAAGTTCTCAACATCTATCAGAATTAAATTTACAGCTAAAATAAAATTCTCTGGTTAAACTTTATGTGGATTTAAGGTTTAATAAAATTCTGGCATCTGTCTATAGAGATATTTCTTTTTTACAAAATAGGGTTGAGCGAGAAGATTGCAGATAGGGGCATCAGCGATCGCTCTGATGAAACGTAAAGGATGCCAAAAAAAGCGATTCACCCTCAAGAGCAAATCGCTGACCGTTAAGGATTGAGATTAAATCCGGTTAATCGCGCCTCCCATTAGAAGCACCTCCTCACTCCGGCTCCCCTCTCCGTGAAGGTCGAGGGTCTGGGGGTGAGGTTCTATCAAGCCAATTTAAAAAGTCAGTTGACGCGCCGTACTATCGTCAACAAAACGCTGTTCGCCAACACCCACTAGCTGCACGATAGTTTCGCGGCTGGGTGGCGTCCAATTGCCCTCTCGCGCTGGAATTTCAACCCTCGTTTGTTGCCCTTGGGAATCAACGCGGTAGGTTGTGGTGGCAAAGGCACCCGTTTGATATTCAAACGTATGCCCATCATCTTCATAGAGCCTAAACTCGCCATTTCCAGGCCAGATGCGGAGGGTGAGTTCGTCAAGGGGACGCTCATCCGTGGATTGCATCACCGGCTGCATGGGGATTATCGCTCCCGCACGCACATATAGCGGCATTCGCTCTAACGGTGCATGAGCTAAGATATGCGTCGCGCCTTGGTAACGTTCTCCTGTCCACCAGTCGTACCAAGTGCCTTCGGGAAGATACACGGCACGGTATTCCACTCCTGGTCGATAGATGGGTGCTGCCATTAGGGAAGAACCGAGCAATACTTGGTCGTAGAGTTTATAGGTTTTCGGGTCGTTGGGGAAATGATAGAGTAAGGGACGTAAAATCGGTGCGCCAGTAGTTGTAGCTTCCCAGAAAAGTGTGTAAATGTAGGGCAATAGCTGGTAGCGGAGATTAATATATTCGCGGCAGATAGCTTCAACGCGATCGCCAAAAACCCAAGGTTCGTGTCTTGCCGTACTCATTGCCGAGTGACCGCGCATCAACGGGTAAAGCATTCCCACTTGCATCCACCGAGCAAATAATTCCGCCGTGGCGTTGCCAGCAAAACCGCCAATATCGGAACCGACAAACGCCACACCGGATAGTCCCATATTGCAGAGCATCGGCAGAGACATCTCCAGATACTCCCACAGCGATTGATTATCGCCCATCCACACCGACGACCAACGCTGAATTCCGGCAAAACCGGAGCGTGTCAGCACAAACGATCGCTCTGTAGAACGCAGCCGCTTCAGCCCTTCGCAAGCCGATTGAGCCATTGATTGCCCATACAGGTTGTGAGTTTCGGTATGGGTAGTGCGTTCTTCCGGCGAACCTTGGGGGGCATCTAAGGGAAAGGATATTTTATTCCCCGGATCTCCAAACGGGCGATCGTCTATCGCCGGTTCGTTCATATCGTTCCAGATACCCGCAACGCCGACTTCAGTTAGGCTTTTGTGCAAGTCGCCCCACCACTGGCGCACTTCCGGACGCAGAAAATCGGGAAATACTGCTTTGTCGGGCCAAACGTAGCCGTGGAATAGCTCACCCTCTGTCTTACGGATAAAATAGTCATTTTCTATCCCTTGGTCGAAGACGTGGTAATCGGCTTCCGGCTCGTACTTGACGCCTGGATCGATAATTGTCACCGTCTTGAAGCCATCCTGCGCCAAGTCATTGACCAATTGGGCAGGATCGGGGAACCGTTTGGGACTCCAGGTAAACACCCGGTAGCCCTTCATGTAGTCGATATCGAGATGAATCACATCGCAAGGGATGCGACGGTTGCGGAATTCCTGGGCAAGTTCTCGCACCACCTCTTCAGATTCGTAACTCCAACGGCATTGGTGATAACCAAGGGACCATTTCGGTGGAAGTTGCATCCGACCTGTTAGCTGCGTGTAGGTGCTAAGAATTTGCGCCGGTTCCGGGCCATAAATGATGTAATAATCCAGCTCATCGCCCCGCGTTTCCATCCGCCAGACGCCCGGTTGTTCCGCACCGATGTCGAACTGGCTCCAAAAAGTGGTGTTGAAGAAGATACCGTAGGCGAGTTCTGGACGTAGGGCTATAAAAAATGGAATCGCCTGGTACATTTCATCGGTAAACGAGCTGTAATCGAGGGCGTCAACTGTCCAGTTCGTTTGGACTTCGCTGAGTTTGTCGAGTAGCTTGGTGCGTTCGCCAAAACCGTAGAAATGTTCATCAGCTTCGATGCGTTTCCAGGCAGCGATCGCGCCCATGCGTCCAGCCATCCCCATCCCGGTATCGTGGGCGAAGGGTCGCCCAGTTTTATCGAAACACTCGATCCGACACCCTTGGCGGTGGATGTAGACGCGCATCTGCTCGGTTTCGATTTCTACTGCTGCGTCAGTTTCCCGAACTTGGAAGGGGACGATTGACCATTCTGGATCGTCTAAGGTGACTGCCCACGAACGACGCGGCATCAATTCACCACTGGGTGCCCAGCGTACTCGGACTAAGTTCGGTGCCAGGATGCTAATGGCAAGGCGCGAATTCTCACAATCGCCGTAGATTCCTCGATCGTGGCGTTCTATTGTTTTTAGCGTTCCAATTGTTGACCAAGATGTCCCTGTCGTGGGCAGTTTTCCAAAATATTGCGGCATCACCCCTCCCGATAAACTGTGAATTTGAGTAGAAGCGATTGATAAATTGCCCCTACAGCTAGCGATCGCTAATGAGCAAAATGCTTTTACTCACCTCGATCCAGCTTGTAACAGTTGATCGGCTGTGGCTTCTTCCAGGGGGAAGGTTTTGCTGCGGTGAAGCTGGGGTGGAAGAAGTCCGTTTAACATAGATCAGGACTTACGCTCTCGTTATGGAAAAACGAACCGCCAAGGACGCCAAGGACGCGAAGGAATAAGAGTTTTAGAGAGTTATTGCGTAAGTCCTCATAGGTGTCAGCATCAATTTAAAGCGTATGGGATATGATTGCGCGATCGCGTTAGCGAAGCGAGGCGTTAGCCTAGCGCTGAAGGCTGCTGCCGAGAACATCGGCGGTTATCCCCGCCCAACTGATGCACAATCTAGACTTGAAGAAGTTTTTTGGAGAAAACTGCTGATGAAATTCACGCGCCGCGAATTTATCATGGCCTCTACGCTGGCGGCAGGGTTTGCCCTAGCAGTTCGCCCCATTTCTGCCCAAGTCATCACGACCGATAAGAAAGGCTTGGTGGCGGGTGAAGTGAAGATACCCGTAGAAGATGGAGCCATCCCCGCTTATCGGGCGATGCCTGCCAGGGGTAAGAATTTCCCCGTCGTGCTAGTTGTGCAGGAAATCTTTGGCGTCCACGAACATTTGCAAGATATCTGTCGCCGCTTTGCAAAACTAGGTTATTTAGCGATCGCGCCGGAACTCTATGCGCGTCAAGGCGATGTTTCCCGGATGAGCGATATTCAAGAAATTATCACCAAAGTAGTTTCTAAAGTCCCCGATGCCCAAGTCATGTCAGATTTGGATGCAACGGTTGCTTGGGCAGCCAAGTCTAGTAAGGGCAACACTGATAAACTGGGAATTACAGGCTTTTGCTGGGGTGGGCGAATCGTTTGGCTGTATGCGGCACATAATCCCACGCTAAACGCTGGCGTTGCCTGGTACGGACGCCTAGTAGGCGAGTCTTTGCCCCTCATTCCCAAATATCCTCTCGACCTAGTTGATGAGCTGAAAGCGCCCGTACTGGGACTCTATGGCGGCAGCGATACCGGCATTCCGAACGAAACTGTCGAGAAGATGCAGGAGGCACTGAAAGCAGCAGACAATGCTTCGGAAATTATCCTTTATCCGGACACTCCCCACGGCTTTTTTGCCGACTACCGCCCCAGCTACCGCAAAGAGGAAGCAGAAGACGGCTGGAAACGCCTGCAAGCTTGGTTTAAGAAGTACGGGGTTGCTTAAGAAGCGATCGCTCATTTTGCGATTCGGTTGCTTTTAAGTCTACTTAAGCCCTAGCGATTGGAAATCGCGGCTATACAAACGAAGTCCGCCTTGCGCGGACTAAGAAAAAATCAGAAGCTTTAAACCTGCGTTAGCGAAGCGTTCCGAAGGCTAGGCAGGTTTTGTCTGTATAGCTGCGGTTTCAACCGCCAAGCGTGAAGTCTTTGAACCTGTGAAGGCAGGTTTTGTCTGTATAGCTGCGGTTTCAACCGCCAAATCTTAATTTGATACTCATGTGCAATGTCATGCCCCTACGGAACTATCTCCAGATTGATGTTTCTTCCCAAGACATTGATAAACTAAGCGATGTATCAGTAGCTGTCAGGTAAAACTTTGCTAGACGAACAAGCCAAAAAAACTATTCTGCGTAAGATTCCTCACGGACTCTATATCTGCGGTGTCAAAGATGGCGAAGAAGTTAACGGCTTCACATCCAGCTGGGTGATGCAAGGCTCGTTTAAGCCACCGCTGGTTGTGAATTGCGTTAAGCAGGATTCTAAATCCCACGCCATGATCAAAGCCAGTGGCGTTTTTGCGCTTAGTTTCCTGGATGAGGGACAGCAAGACTTAGCGGAAAAATTCTTCAAGCCGCAGCGCCGCGTCGGGAATAAATTTGAAGAGGTGGAATTTTATCTAGGACAAGAAACCGGCTGTCCCATCATCTCCGACTCCCTCGGTTATGTGGAGTGTAAGGTTGTCGGTGCTGTGGAACACGGCGATCATACTGTTTATGTCGGGGAAGCGATCGCTGCTGGCGTCCACCGCGAGGGTAAACCGCTTTTACTCGAAAATACTCCTTGGCAATATGGTGGGTAATTGGTAATTGGTAATCGGTAATTGGTAATTGGTTAGTAGCAAAAGACTAATAACGAATGACTAATAACGATTACCCATTACCTAATGCCTTTTGAAAGGAATTAGAGTAAAAGATTATGCCGCTAATCAAAGTTCAAACTTCTGTTGATTCTCCCGATCGGGGTGCTGTTGAGGGTCTGCTGAAAAGTCTTTCTGCTAAATTAGCGAAGCATACAGGCAAACCGGAATCTTATGTGATGACGGCTTTTGAGCCGAGTGTAGCGATGACATTTGGGGGGACTCTCGATCCCGTCTGTTACGTCGAAATTAAAAGTGTCGGTAGCATGAGTCCGTCGCAAACAAAGGCAATGAGCCAAGATTTTTGCCAGCAAATTAATGAGAAACTTGGTGTATCTACAAACCGAATTTACATTGAGTTTGCTGATGCAAAGGGTTCAATGTGGGGTTGGGATGGGTCAACATTTGGTTGATTAAATCCTACTTGATAATGCCCGCACCTTGAAGGCTGGGGCTACACAAATAAAGCCCGCCTGCGTGGGCTAAGAAATTGGAAATATTGGGGTTTGTAATTGGGTGCAATACATTTTGACCTCTCCCCAACCCCTCTCCTACAAGGAGAGGGGTTTTTCTGATTGCCTTTTAGGGTAGGGGGTTAGGTTCTGTATTTGATTCAAATGACAAACACTATATTGGGGCGATCGCATTTATCTCTCCCCCAGCTTGCGTCCAATGTGCAGGTTTTTCCAGATTGTTCGGCAATACAGTTGCGCTATCTCCCAATGCTGTTTCAATTTGCGCTTGTTCAAGGTTTTGGACTTGCCTGAAGGTGGCACCATGCAGCTTGGCATCATCAAGAATAGCTCCTAAGAGGTTGGCTTTATAGAGGCTTGCTCCTTGCAAGTTGGCTTCACCAAGGTCTACACTTTGCAACTTGGTTCCACTGAGCTTTGCTCTTTGCAAATCGGCTTCTCGCAGGTCTGCTCCCCCAAGGTTTGTATTTTGTAAATTAAGTCTCTGATTGTTTGGATCTCTTTTCACGTTGCGCCGTCCGATAACTGTAAGTGCTGCTTGAATATCCGTAGGAATTTTTGGTGATTGCTCCTGCTGTATCTCTTCTTTCTTCAAAGGAGCCTTCTCTCGCACAAAAGCAGTCAACACTTCCATAATTGTCCAGTGGTCTTTTTTGGAATCCTCAGCAATTCGTTTTAGGGCGTAAATTCCACCTAAACGGCTAGAAATCTTCTCAGAATCAAGAAGTTCAATAGCTTTAGTAAAGCGTTCTGTGATTTGCTTATCTTGTGCTGCTTTTGCATTTTTTAGGGCAGCCTTAGCGTTATATAGAGCTGCTTCAGCGCTCTTATTGGCAGCGATCGCGCTATCATCCATCGCTTTTGCTCGCTTCGCCGCATAGAAAACGTTAAAGAGGATTGCGGCTCCTCCAAAAGTTGTTGCAACAACTTTTAAAACTTCAATAATGGTTGGTATAACCGGATTTTTCAAAACCTCGCTATTCAATGAAACATAGCAAACTATCAATACTATCAAAGCAAAAAAAACTACCAAACTTATAAGCCGGTTTTTTAATCCCTCTATTTCATCACGCATAAAGATTATCCTGGCAGAGAGTTTATCAGCGAATTAATTGCTCGAATTGCGACTAAAAGCACTAAACCTCCAATCGCTAATAGACTCAAAGGACGCAAGATTCCCTCCAACTGCCTCAAACGTTTCTCTAAGTCGCTTTCGTAATATTGCTCCAATTTTCGCAGCGCCGCATCTAGATTGCCAGTTTCTTCGCCACTGCGAATATATTGGATTGCAAGTGGCGGTAACTTAGTTTGCAGACTCTCGGTGAGGCTTCTACCGAGACGAATTTGCCGAGCAGCTTTTGCTACGTGGGTTGCCATCTGAGGATCGGGGATGCGATCGCGCAACAATTCCAGTGCGGCGAGAATTGGCACCCCGCAACTTAAAGGCAAGGACAACTCGGTAAAGTAAAGGAGCGATCGCGCTTGCATGACTTTATCCAAACCGGGAAGTTGCGCCGCCAACCGCTGTAAACCGCGTCCGGGAAAGCGAGAATTCAGCACAGTTACTCCAACCAAAAGCACTGCCAATCCAAAGCTGCACAGCCAGAAACCAGGATGGGTAAGCTTTTGAGGATTTCGCTTGAAAAGTGCGGCGGCGAGTACCAGCAGACTCCAAATCAGCGCGATCGCGGCGATTCCCACCGAACGATACAGGCGTTCGCGTTTGGCTTTGGCTTCCGCCGCCGTTGCCAATCTCCCAAAAGTCTCTGCTAGCGATCCGCTGTATTCTGCTAACCGAATTAGGCTAATCGTCCAGCCATCAAAATATCGAGCGTCTGGTGTCAAAGCTGAAGCCAAATCTTGCCCAGAATCCACCGCTGCACTGACGGTTTGCAGATAGCGCCCGAAGGGAGAATTACGATCGCGATTCACCAAATTTAAGCTTTGCTGTACTGAAATGCCAGAATTCAGCAAAGTGGCGAACTGCTGAAAAAATTGAGCCTTTTCCTGGTTTTTCAACTTAATGTGTAGATTCACTAATCGGATTTTAGCTTTTGCTGATTTTTAGAGAGAACCTCTTGAAAGTTAAGAATGGCGCTGGTTGGATTAATCTAGAGACTCTCAGCGATCGCAGCAGAGGGCGATTGCTGGCTCGTGTATGCCGTGAAAAGAGGCTGCTGACGCTGATGAATCCTAATCTGGTTGCGATCGCTCTCGTTTAGTGGTCGGTGCTTCTCGCCAAAACCGGAGACTTTTAACAATTCGTAGTTTTAGGGGTACTGTATGAGTACAATTTCCTTAAGCTAGCTCACACACCTCTTCCGTGATTGCAATCTATCCTGGCAGCTTCGATCCAATTACTCTGGGGCACCTCGACATCATTAAGCGCGGTTGTCGGCTTTTTGATGGGGTGATTGTTGCGGTGTTGCGGAACCCCAACAAAACCCCCCTGTTTACAGTACAGGAGCGCATCGAGCAGATTCGTCTATCGACGCGATCGCTGCCGAATGTAGAAGTTGACAGTTTTGACGGTTTGACAGTCAACTATGCCAGAATCCGAGAAGCGGGCGTGCTGCTGCGCGGTTTGCGGGTGCTTTCTGACTTTGAACACGAGCTACAGATGGCTCATACAAATAAAACTCTGGACGACCGGATTGAGACGGTTTTTCTAGCAACCTCTAACGAGTACAGTTTCTTAAGTAGTAGCTTAGTGAAAGAGATTGCCAGATTCGGCGGCTCTGTCGATCATCTTGTTCCCCAGCACGTCGCCTTAGATATCTACCGATGTTACGCCAAGACTCTTCCCGCCTCGAACCCGATAGTAGTGGACGCTTCCCCGAAGGTGAATTACCCGACAGTGGATCGGGAAGTGTAGATATTCAGCGGGAACTCGACCGCATCGAAGAAATGATTCTCGATAGTACGCGCATTCCCTTGACTAGCCTGCGCTTAGTCGATGAGAATCCGTTACTCGATCAGCTGGATTTGGTGCGGATCAATCTGCCACCAGCTTTTCAGGAAGCCGAAGAAATTGTTCGGCAGAAGGAAGAAATTCTCCTGCAAGCGGAGGATTATGCACAGCAGATTATTGAGACAGCAGAACGCCGAGCCGATCAGATATTGGATGAAATGGGCTTGATTCGGCAAGCAGAACGGGAAGCTCAAGCGATCCGGCAGGCGGTGCAGCAGGAGTGCGACGCCATCCAAGAACAAACGATCGCAGAACTAGAACGGATGCGCCTACAAGCACAACAAGAGCTAGAGCAGATGCGATCGCTTGCTATCCAAGAATGCGAGGACATCCAAAACGGAGCGGATGACTACGCTGACCAAGTTCTCACGAATATCGAGCAGCAGCTTAACGATATGCTCAAGGTCATCCGCAACGGTCGGCAACAGTTACAAAATGACGCTCCGCCTCCACCGCCGTCGCGAACCCCTACAGTTAGAGAAGTAGAGGGGGACAGAGGCAGAGGCGCAGATAAGAAGAAGTAAGTGTTGGGTGGGCGGTGCCCATCCACGATACTTTTGTGCTTTAGCTCTCAAACCTTCATATTAGATTTGTGTAATTATCCATAATAAAAGAACCCCACCCCCAGCCCCTCCCCGCAAGCGGAGAGGGGAGCCGGAGCCGGAGCCGGAGCCGCAGGTGAGGGCGGAGAGGGGTTCCTCTTAATTGCGGTTTATCCTTACTAGAGGTAGCCCAGTTCTTCCAGCTTTCTCAAAACTTTTTCTGTGCTTTCCTCTATCGTTTCTTGGTCTGTGTGGCATTCGATTTGAGGATGCAGGGGCGATTCATAGGGGTCATCAATCCCAGTGAAGTTTTTGATTTCTCCAGACCGCGCTTTCTTATACAACCCCTTCACATCCCGCTGTTCGCAAACCGCTAGCGGTGCATTCACATAAACCTCAACAAAATCTCCAATACGCGATCGCACTTCTTCTCGAATTTCCCGATAAGGCGAAATTGCCGAAATCAGTACGACCACACCGTTCCGAGTCAGGAGGTGAGCCACAAAACCAATGCGCCGGATATTCTCATCCCGGTCTTCTTTACTAAACCCCAAACCTTTGGTCAGATTTTGGCGCACCACGTCTCCGTCGAGGATTTCCACCTTGTATCCACGTTTCTGCAATTCTTGCGCCACTTCCTGGCTAATGGTGGTTTTTCCCGCACCGCTTAAACCTGTAAACCACACGGTGACACCACGATGCTCTCGATCCATTGTTCTTCGCTAAAACTGACGGTATTCTCATCCGACTTTAAGCGATCTGCGGAAAATGGGAAAGCAGGAGCATCATCGTTACATCTTTTAAACTAAATGAAGAAAGAGAGGACTTCCAGTCATGGCATTTGATTACGATTTGTTTGTCATTGGGGCGGGTTCGGGAGGATTGGCGGCTTCCAAACGTGCGGCTAGCTACGGAGCAAAGGTAGCGATCGCAGAAGGCGATTTAGTGGGTGGTACCTGCGTCATTCGTGGCTGTATTCCCAAAAAATTGATGGTTTACGCCTCCAAATTTTCCCATTTGTTTGAGGATGCCGCAGGCTATGGCTGGACTGTGGGCGAGAGAAGCTTAAACTGGGAACATCTGATAACGACTGTCGATAAGGAAGTCCACCGTCTCAGCCAGTTGCATATTGGGTTTTTGGAAAAAGCTGGGGTGGAGTTAATCAAGAGCCGCGCCACTTTAATAGATCCGCATACTGTGGAAGTGGATGGACGCAAAGTCACGGCTGATAAGATTTTAATCGCCGTGGGTGGGGAAGCCATCAAGCCGAATTTACCAGGGATGGAACACACCATCACTTCCCGCGAGATATTTCTCCTCAAGGAACAGCCGAAGCACATCGTCATTATTGGCGCTGGCTATATTGCCGTGGAATTCGCCTGTATTATGCACGGACTGGGATCGAAAGTCAGTTTGTTGCTTCGAGGCGATCGCATTCTCAAAGGTTTTGATGACGATATTCGCGTTGGCATTCAAGATGCCATGTCCCATCACGGCATCAACATTATCACCAATGTTACCGGGAAAGGCATTGAGCAAACCCCAGAGGGTCTAAAGGTCGCCTTTACCGAAAAAGGCAAAGACGCGGATACAACCCTCACCGCAGACCAAATTCTAGTCGCCATCGGTCGCGCACCTTTGTTAGGAAAACTTGGTTTGGAGAATGCGGGCGTTAAAGTTGTTAATTGTGAAGACGAAGATTTACCCAGGTTGCACGGGTACAGCGTCAACTGTGCCATCGAAGTCGATGAGTACAGTCGCACCAACCAGCCGAATATTTTCGCTGTAGGCGATTGCACCAACCGGATCAATTTAACCCCCGTCGCCATTGGCGAAGGTCGCGCTTTTGCTGATACTGAGTTTGGCAACAATCGCCGGGTATTCAATCACGAAAATGTTGCCTCCGCCGTATTCACTCAGCCAGAAGCCGCTACGGTAGGAATCAGCGAAGCCGATGCTCGGAAAAAGTTGGGCGATGACAACGTGCAAATTTATCGCGCCCGGTTCCGTCCTCTGTTCCACAGCCTCACCGGCGCGGATGAGAAAGTCATGGTCAAGTTGGTCATTGACAAAAATACCGACCGCGTGCTGGGCGCTCACATGGTAGGCGAGTATTCAGCTGAGGTGATTCAAGGAATTGCGATCGCAGTCAATATGGGAGCCACCAAAAAAGACTTCGACGCCACCGTTGGCATTCATCCTTCCACCGCCGAAGAGTTCGTCACTCTGCGATAAATTACGGCTAGGGGCAATATTATCAATTGCCCCTACAAATGTCTGCATTTGACTTGTTGAGATGAGCGATATTTTCTCTTATCTAACCTACCGCCTCAATCATACTGCCAAATCTTGATAGTTTTGTCATTGCTACCACTGACAATTGTTTTACCATCAGGACTAAAGACAACTGACCCAATACTTTCTAAATGTCCCGAAAGTGTATGAATCAATTCTCTTGTCCCCAGATGCCATAATTTAATTGTTTTGTCGTTACCGACACTAGCAAGAATTTGCCCATCAGGACTGAAGGCAATACTGCGAACAATGCTTATGCTTGTATGGTCAGAGAATGTGTGGAGTAGGCTGCCACTGGGAAAACTCCAAATTTTGATGGTGGTGTCCGCACTGCCACTAGCCAAAGTCTTGCCATCAGGACTTATGGCGACTGACCAAACATAATTTAAATGTTCAGTAAGGGTTCGGATTGCTTTTCCAGTGCTTAAATCCCATATTTTGATAGTTTTGTCGCTACTTCCACTAATTAAGTTTTGTCCATTGGCACTAAATATAATAGAAGAAACACGCTCTTCATGACCCGTAAGAGTACAAATTTCCTTACCAGTGTTAAAATCCCATACTTTGATAGTTTTGTCCTTACTGCCGCTAGCGACAATTTTCCCATTGGGGCTAAAAGCAATAGAATGAAGCTCGTCTGAATGTCCAGTAAATGTTACCCCTGTACGTGAATACCACAGTTTAATCGTATTATCGGCACTACCACTAGCGAGAGTTTGCCCATCAGGGCTAAAAGCAAGTGAAGAAACACTACCTGAATGGCCGGTGAAGGTGCAAATAGAATCTCCAGTGGTCAAATCCCAAATTTTGATGGTGTTGTCTGCACTGCCACTAGCAATTTGACCATCAGCGCTAATAGCGACAGCATAAACATGATTTGAATGCCCAGAGAGAGTATCTACACATTGCCAGGGCTTAGTTTTGCTAGTTTCCCAATCTGCCAGCAATTTTAAGTCAGTATTATAGGCTTTTTGATACTGTTGCTGAGTCAGCTTAAGCTTATCAGTAATTGTTTTTGACCAGGCGTTCGGAATCTCTGAGTCTAAATTAAATAGCTGAGGTTCATAATTTGGGTCGATGTTGAGGTAGTACCAATCTGCTAAAAATGTTGCTAATAGCTTGTGAAGGGTGACAATTGTCTGCCGAATGATGCGAAGACTTTGAATCTCATCATTTCCGGCTTCCTGTAGTTGCTTTTTTGCATCTTCCCAGTTCCAAGGCTCAAACGACAAGGAAACTGTGTCTTGCAGTCCCCAGAACCGAACATTAAAGTAAACTTCATGATCGGTAATGTCGCTGTAAATAATTGCCGTTGGGACAGCAGCCAAAATGGTTTCCAACTGTTTGACTTCTGCATCAAAAATAGAACGTTCAAAATACCTACCATAAAACTCAACAGGGCAGAATTCGTCCTCTAGGGAATAATGACGTTCCAGAAATCCTTTTAATTGATTGCGAACCTCTTTTTTGAGGCTGTCGCGGAATGATAGCGGAAAATCATCGCTGATATCTGGTGGTGGACCAACATCAGTAATCGAGGTTTCTTTTGCTCGTCCCCAAAAATTCGTTCTACTTCATCACGACTCAAAACTCCAGGCCATTTTTGCTGATCGAAAATAGCTTGAATTTCCTTTTGCTTGAGTTCAATTTCTTTTGCAGTCTTCTCCCGCATCAGTTCTAGATACAAAGAACTCATCTGACGCTTGTCTGCCAATTCCTCTGCCTTAAGTTGCAGTTCTCGTTCTCTAAGCTTAAGAGTACGTTCATCTCGTTCAGCGCTTGCCGATTCAATCTGAAGGTCTGCTTTCAAGCGGAGGTCTTGAAGTTCTAGTAACTTCTGCTCTCTTACCTCTCTGCGCCGATAGTAGTCAATTTCTGCCTGACGCGATCGCTGATCTAATCTAACTTCCTGAACTTTAGCAGGAAGATTAGATGTGTCATCAACAACGTTTTTAAAAAATTTTGAGGCAATTCTACTAGCAGCACTAGCAACAAATACGGCTACAGCACCAACAATATTGAATGGCATAAAACTTAAATCTGAGGAGAGTTCTAGCGATCGCAAAATCCGGCTTATTTAGCTTGATTTGCTCAAGTGTAGCCCAGCCCTAGGTGGGAGTCACTGGTTGAGAAGATTGTGGGATAGAGGCGCTGCTTGCCGTTGAACCTTTTCCCCAAATGCCCAGTCTAAAGCATTAGAAATCCAACAGTGGTAAGAGAGAGCCAATCGGTGTCAGCTGTACCAATCAATGCGCTAATGGGCGATCAAGCCAAAGAAAAACCCGATCTCGACACCGATGCTTACCTGGTAAAGCGGTGTCAAGAAGGCAACAAGCAGAGCTTTCGGCAACTCTACCAGCGCCATCAGCAGCGCGTCAGATCGACTCTTTACCAACTCTGCGGTACCTCATGCTTAGATGATTTGGTGCAAGAAGTATTCTTACGTGCTTGGAAGGGATTACCAAAATTGCGGGAAACCGCCCATTTTTCGACTTGGCTTTATCGCATTAGCTGGAATGTTGCTTCAGATCGACGGCGGCAATTTGCTGTAGAAACCCGAAATTTCGCATCTTTACAGCAAAGCGCTACCAATGCCTTCCCAAGTCAGCAGGAACCTCCCACTCTGATGCACTTACATTATGAAGATTTAGTGCAGCGCGGACTGCAACAGCTAAGTTTCGAGCATCGCGCCGTACTGGTTCTGCACGACTTAGAAGACGTTCCGCAAAAAGAGATCGCAAATATCTTGTCGATTCCAGTTGGCACAGTAAAATCTCGCCTCTTTCATGCTAGAACCTCCATGAGGCAATTTCTCCACCAACAAGGAGTCCACCTATGACTCAGTTCCCCGATGATGACAAACCCCTGGTAGAGTTTCTGCGCCAACACCGGGGTCATATTCCTCCATCTGCACCCGATTTAGAGAGCCAGATTATGCAAGCAGTAGCCTCTGCGCCTCCACAGCCGCAATGGCGACAGAGGTGGATTTTACCCTCTGCCCTTGTTGCTAGTCTGTTAGTTACTTGGGCAGGATATCGCGTGCTGGTGCCTAACACTGCATCGACTGCATCCACAAACACCGCCGAACTGGAAGCATTTCTGGCGACGAACTGGGATAGTGTTGTCGCGGGTGAAACGCCCGCTTCGTCGAGCAGCCAAGATGCAGAAGCTGATTGGTTGCTCTCAGAAAATTAGCTTTTTTAGGGAATCGGTAATGGTCAGTTATCTTTAATCAGCTCATTGCGACTACCTCATCAAGAATGGCTAATTGCGTTTTAACGAATTACTAATTACTAATTACTACTAACGACGGAGATTGTTTTCATGTCCCTAAATCGTATTTCTCTGTTAGCAGTTCTCATACTATCTGTAGGGAGTGCGGTTGCTCTTGCCGATCCCAATCCCCAATCTTCTCAAACAATTGCCCAAAATTCGCCGGGTGCCCGTCCTCAAAGAGGCAACAAGGATGGACTCCTTCAGCAACTCAATCTTACCCCACAGCAAATGCAGCAAATGCAGGCGATTCGGCAGAAGTATAGAACCCAGATAGCGCCGCGCCAGCAAACTCTACGTCAAGCTCGGCAAGAGCTAGCGACACTGATGAATAGTACAGCTTCCGCCAGCCAAATTCGCTCTAAAAATCAGCAAGTTGAAGAGTTGCAGCAGCAGCTACAAAAGTTGCGGTTTGAAAGTATGTTAGAAATGCGAGAAGTTATGACTCCAGAGCAACGCGCCAAATTTGTCCAACTGATGCAACAGCGACGACAACAAAAGGGGCAACGGGCGGGGAAAAATAGAGGACAAGGATTTCCAGGTTCGCTGGAGCGAAATTTTTAGCGGTTGATACGCCGGAAACTACTGCCCAATTGGATGCTTGATTATCTTTATCTGCATGGATTTGCCTCTAGTCCCCAGTCAACGAAGGCGATCTATCTGCGCGATCGCTTATCTTCTCAGCAAATCTCCCTGAAAATTCCCGATCTCAACCAAGGCGACTTTTCCCATCTGACAATCACGCGGCAAATAATGCAAATCGCCGCTGAATTTCCCCCAAACCCGATGCCTGTCACTGTCATAGGCTCCAGTTTGGGGGGGTTAACCGCGGCTTGGGTGGGAGAAAAATACCCCCAGGTTCAGCGGTTAGTGTTGCTAGCTCCGGCTTTTGAGTTTCTGACTCACTGGTTGCCCCGACTGGGGGAAGAACAACTGCAACAATGGCAGACAGAGCAATATTTGCCGGTATATCACTATGGCGAGAAGCGATCGCTTCCTCTGCACTACCAGTTCGTCACCGACGCCGCCCAATATCAAGACGAACAGCTACAGCGCCCCATTCCTGCTCTGCTTCTGCATGGGCGTCACGATGAAGTGATTCCGATTGCTGCTAGCCGCAACTACGCCGCCTCACGCCCTTGGGTTGAATTCATCGAACTAGAGGACGATCACAGTTTAGGAAACGTCCTGCCTGAAATTTGGGAATTGATCGAAGCGTTCTGCTATTAATACCTGTTTGTTTCGCCGCCCCTTTAGGCGTTCCGCTGCCATATAAAAAACTAAAACCCGCCTAAGATACCGGCGGGTTCGTGAACGAGCTATAAATGGTCAGGTTACTCAAACGAAAGAGGAAAAATTCTAGGAAAGTTGACGAAACCAAAAACTAACTCTACTAGGGTGGACTTAATTCGCAACAAACCTTTTCTAACTATCTTGCATTCCCTACGCCGATTCAGGCAATGATCTAGATCCGCAACTTAACAGTTCAAATCAAAAAGAAGCGAATGAACTTCAGCGCGATCGCTACATTTATTAGAGAAATACAACCGAGATTCGGTGTTGCGTTGGATAAGAGCGGGAGACACAGGCTCGAATCCGAAAACTTGGTGTCGAAGGTTCTTACTTCGTTGTGCCTATATTTAAATTAGCACTTGATTCTCCAACCTCACTCGTTCGTTAAATTAAATTCATATCCCTTTATGTGTCGAAATCTTTAAAAATGCTAGTTCAAAAATGAAAGATTTGCGATACACCGATAACAAAGCCCCCTCCAATATTAGGAGGGGGCTAGATTGCAAAGTTTTAGTCGTTATTGACCTGTACTGCTTGACCCACCAGTTGTCGAACTGCTTCCCGGTGTGGTGCCGGTGGTTCCGTTGGTGGTCGAACTGCTTCCCGGTGTGGTGCCGGTGGTTCCATTGGTGGTCGAACTGCTTCCCGGTGTAGTGCCGGTGGTTCCGTTGGTGGTAGCACCGCTATTCGGTGTGGTGCCGGTGGTTCCATTGGTGGTCGAACTGCTCCCCGATGTGGTGCCGGTGGTTCCATTGGTGGTAGCACCGCTATTCGGTGTGGTGCCAGTTGGATTTTGGGTGCCTGTGGTGGTGCCAGAAGTATTCGTTCGAGTTGAGTTCTGACGCACTGAAGGCGCGGTTAGAGTTGTACTAGGACTTGATTGAGTAGTCCCAGAAGTATTCGTTCGAGTTGAGTTCGACGGTTGAGAAGGCGTTACGTTAATATTTGTCTGATTTCGAGTCGGTTGTTGCCCGGAACTCGGAGGAACTGTAATGTTTACATTTGGCGCTCTTTGAGCAGGCGGTGCGTTTTGTGTCTGAGGAACCTGAATCACCGTAGGAGCCTTCTCAACTGTGGTTCTTTCGATAATTCTCTCTTGTGTAGGCTGTTGAGAAGCGCCCGATGAAGACGTATCTGGTGCAGTTGAGTTCGGTGCAACAGAAGCTGAAGGTGAAGGGGAAGGTACGGGAACCACCACAGGCGCAGGCGCAGTGTACTCTTCTACCTGCTGATTTCGTTGGTTGAGGAAGTAGAGGGCACCGAGGGTCAACCCTAGCAGAGAGGTGAGGGCAATCCCTATCAACAAGCCTCTGGCGGCATTATTATTATCGCGGATTTCTTGTCCTTCCTCGTTGACGCGGCGCTCGGAAACGCGACCGTGGACATAACCATCTCGATAGGAGGTCACTTTGCCTGGGTCTACAGTGCCATTCCCGTGAACCGTGTTAGTTGGGCCAACCGGATTATGGGGAGAAACCGGCTGATTTGGGTTCTGGGGAACTTCACGGTTATCGTTGTTGCGATTTTGTAGGTTAGACATGAGTATTACTACAACTCCTGAATGGTTTAAAGGCAGAAAAGGATGTTTAAAACTGTTTATGGTCAGTAGATTTGAGCAACGCTGTCTCAACCAAGCCTAGCTAGCAAGGTTAGGAGCCTACCTCGCGCAGAGTTAGAAACATTGTTTTCAATGTCCCCTGTCCTGCTTGTTATTGAGGTGCTGGAACGAGTTCCTGAATTTCCTGAATATTTATCTACAGTTCTTTCAAAGATGGTTGTCTTTTTCTCGATGCTTTGAGAGGGACTGTCATTGGGAACAGGCACAGAGGGTAGAGAAGATTCATTTCGCTGAGCAACGAAGAACAGAGTTCCAACGAGGAAACTTACAATCGATGTGAAAGCAAGATTCATCAGCAAATTAGTCAAGGCATTGGTATTCTCATCAACGAGATAGCTCTGTTCCTGAAAACGACGTTCAGAATTGCGACCTTTAAGGTACTCATTCTGGTAGGAAACCCGTTCAGAATTGCCTCTACCCTGATAGACCGATTTAGGCCTTTGATTGTTATCGGTTTTAGGGTGGTTGTACATGAGTGTTGATCGAACTCTTTGTGTCAATCAGGAAACCGAGAAGACCCTGATTTTTTTTAGATTGATTGGCAACTACAAGCTAAGGAAGTTAATACTCAGCTGTCTTGTCCTTATAAGCAATACGATATCCGTTAGTCTTGCCTGAATCTCTCTATCTGAGAATGGATTGTCTCCTCCATCCAAGGATTGAGATCGAAAAATCGAAAGGAAGAAGTCCGTGAAAACAGCACGCAGTTGTTCAAAAAAGCTTAAAAAAACCGTTTTCATCAAGAAAACGGATTTGTGTCATTTTATTTTTTTATAATTGCTATTTAATTAACGCAGCAAAACGTTCCAAGTCGCTGGACCCACTACACCGTCGGCGTCTAGCTTAAATCTTTGTTGAGCAGCTTTTACCGCAGTTTGAGTCGTTGCATCAAAGACACCATTCACCGTTCCTTTGAAAAAGCCAAGGGTTCGCAGGCGCTGTTGCAAACTGGTAACGGCTGGGCCTTGCGTTCCCAGCCTCAGAACTGGAAAATCGAGCTGTCTGGGCTGCTGCGGGTTCGTCCGTGTCTGAGAGCTAGGAGCAGCGGTTGTGGAACGGTTAGCGGTGGTTCTGGCAGCGATTGCCGGACGGTTGGGGGTTCTGGCAGTCGTTGCCGGACTGTTGGAGGCTGGAACATTCACACTGGGACGGGAAGTTGCCGCGGGTCTGGGATTGGCAGCGGTGTTTGTCGTAGTTGGGACGGGAAAAGATGCTGCCCCGGTGGTAGAAATTGTTGAAGCTGAAGGAGACGGGATAACTAGTGGCGTCGCGGCTGCTGTAGATTCCGATGGTGGGGCGACTGGAAATAAACGCTTCCAGGTTTCTGCACCCACGATTCCATCCGGTGCTAAACCAGCGGCTTGCTGAAAACGGGAAACTGCGATCGCGGTATTTTCCCCGTACACGCCATTTACGTCGCCATTATAGTAACCCAATAGTTTAAGAGCTGCCTGGAGTTCCGCTACTTCAGTCCCTTGGCTACCAGGTCGTAACGTTTGCCGAGTAACGGTTGCGGATGGAAATGTTTGCGCGATTTCTTTGGCATCACTGGGGATCGCCATAAAAGGTAAAAGTAAAAAGGCAAAAGGCAAAAGAATGTTTTTTTTCATTTTTACTTTTTCCTCTTGAGTTTACAAAAAGGCAAAAGGATGTTTTTTTCATCGCTTTTTCCTCTTGACTTTACAACGCGATTGGAAAAAGCGAAAAGGTTCAAGAAAAAATCTTTCATTTTTACTTTGTCTTTTTACTTTTTTCCTTTTTTAATTTTTAATGTCTAATTTTTCGGCTGGGCCAACGAGAGAGACATAAGGTTCGGTGAAATACCGGGAAGCCACTTTTTGGATGAACTCTGGAGTGACGCTGGTAACTTTTTCTTGAAACTCGGTATCAAACTCAATTCCCAGACCCAAAATTTCGTACCAGCCGAAAACTTGAGCCAGCTGAGCATTAGTTTGTTTGCCGAGAGCGTATTGACCAAGCAGCTTGTTTTTGGCAGCTTGTAGCTCCCGATCGCTCAGTTGAGTGGTGCAAAGGCGTTCCACTTCAGTTCGCAAGCCTTCATAGGCGATCGCGGTGTTTTCCGGTGCCGTGCCCATATATACCACAAACTGAGAGGTTTCTAGCCGAGTCGGATAAAAAGCTGAGACATCGTAAGCCAATCCCCGCTTCTCGCGCAGTTCCACAAACAAGCGGCTAGAAAGACCGTTGCCCAAGTAAGTATTGAGCAGTTTCAGGCAGGCGTAGTCGGTTTCTTGCACGGATGGCGCGACGTAGCCCAGCATCACGATGGATTGCTGCGTATCTTGTGGGGTAGCGCAAGAAATGGGTTCAGGGGTGATTTGGGGCAGACTGAGGGTAGGTAGAGGGGTGGTTCCACTCTGCCAATCTCCAAACACTTGATTAACCAAATCAGTGGCGTCTTGAGGAGTCAGGCGACCGGCAATACTGATAACTAGGTTATCGGGACGGAAATACGTCTGATGGTAGTGCTGGAGGTCGGCGCGGCTTAAACCAGAGACAGTGGCTTCGGTTCCCAGGCTGGAGAATCCGTAGGGATGATTCTGGTACATGGCTTGCCGCAGCTGGTCGAAGGCGATGGTGAACGGCTGTTCCTGCTGGGAGCGAATATCCTGCAAAGCGAGACGCCGTTCCAGTTCCACCTCGGCTTCTGGAAAGCTAGGCGATCGCAATAATTCCCCTGCCAGTTGCAACATCTCCGGAAAATCTGCGGATACTGTTTTGAGACTCAGCAAGAAATAATCCGCAGCCGCATCAGCACCGAGACTGGCTCCCACTGACTCTACTTGCTCGGCAATTTCTAGGGAAGAAAGGCGATCGGTTCCTTTGGTGAGTACCGTGGATAGCAGGTGAGAAAGTCCAGCTTTTTCTCGTGGCTCCCACCGACCTCCAACCCGTGCAAAAATTCGACCAGCAATAATATCAGCCGCTGGATTTTCCACCGTAATTAATACGATGCCGTTGTCCAAAACACTGCGGTGGATAGTTGGGTTGGCGAGCGATCGCGTCACACTTTGAGTCATTCGTTGTAGAGTCCTTAGTCATTGATCGTCGGTGATGAGTCATCGATCGTGAGTGGTACGAACAACTTACGACTCGCTAATGACGAATGACTCATCACTCCTCTCCTCAAGCTAACAAGGTTTGAGGATTGTGACCGCATAGCGGTACGGGGAGAGATACTGCTGCGCTAGCTGCTGAAGTTCTGTGTTCTCAAAAGACTGGATTTTTTCGGGATAAGTTGTGGCGACTTCAGCCGCTGCAATGGTGTTGTAATACCCATACAAACCCGCTAGTTGGCTAGGTGCTTCTGTGGAAAAAGCATAGTCATTCGACAGCAAGCGTTTACAGCGAGAAAGTTCTCCCTCGGAAACAGGAGCGTTTTGCAACTCGGAGATCGCATCGCCAATGATTGCCTCTACTCGATCTAGATTCTCTGGCGCGAGGCAGGCACTAATCGTAAACAAACTGGAATCCCGTTGTAGGGAGAAACTACTACTAATGTTCTGGACTAATTGCTGCTGTTCTCGCAAGTTCCTGATCAGCCGGGAAGACCGCCCTTCTGCCAACAGTACCGAGATCAAGTCTAAGCCGTAGGCATTTCGCAACTGCTCTACACCGGGTCCCACCCATGCCATCATCAGACGAGCTTGTTCTAGCCTAGGTAAGTGGATTTCCTGACGCCGAATTTCTATCATTGGAGGTTCGGCTTCGGCTTCAGCCAGGGGACAATACAGGGGCGGAGCGAAGTGCTGGAACGAGCGATTTACCAGTTCTAGTGCGGGTTCTTTCTCAACTCCCCCCACAATGACTACCGTCATATTTTCCGGCTGGTAGTGGGAGCGATGGAAGCGACGCATCTCGTCGGGCGATCGCTCCATCAGATGCGCTTCTGTTCCTAAGATGGGACGCCCGTAAGGATGGCGTTGGTAAATACTTTCTGTCAGCGCTTGGAATCCAATAAAATCAGGATCGTCATAACTCTGGCGAATTTCCTCCAAAACTACATCGCGTTCCCGGATAAATTCTTCTTCTGGGATCGCCGCGTTTAAGAGAATATCTGCCAGAGCCGGCAAGGTATTTTCTAAATACTGAGCGGCTGTAACAATAAAGAAATGGGCGTAGTCGTGGCTGGTCGCCGCGTTCGTCATGCCGCCGGTATTTTCAATTACTTGGTCAAATACACCGGGCGGCAGTCGGTCGGTGCCTTTGAAAATCATGTGTTCCAGAAAGTGAGCCATTCCCGACCACTCTTCTGTCTCAGCGATCGCTCCCGCCCGCACCCAAACATCTACCACAACCACTGGTGTCGCTGGGATGTGTTGATAAATCACTGTTAAGCCGTTGTCCAGCTTGAATACCTCAGCTGGAAATTTTGAAGTAGTATTTAAGAGTTGCAACAAACTTTTTATTTTCTAACTCTAGTTAGATACGAATTCAATTATCCTAGCGCCTAACGCTAAATAATTATCATTTGTCGATCCAAAGTTGGCAGCTTTGCATCCATTATTTAAGAAATACAATCAAAATTTAAAACTTTCAGCCAAGTAAGATACAAAAATCCCCTTATCTCTTGGACAAGGGGATTTTAATTCTATGAGGTTCACCGCAACGCCGTTTTACCTCAGTTTATGACCTGGATAAACCAGGTGGGCACCTAATGTCTGACTTAAAGTTTCCGGGTACTTGCCCGGTCTACTGCTGTCAAAGCTTTTTGGTTCCCGTTAGAACAAGGCAAGATCAAAAAACGTTATTGGCAGTCACCAACGCCGCAGCCTAACCTAAAAATTATTATAGCAAAGGAGCTAGGCCGTGGGGGAGTAGAAGAATCTCATTTAGTTCCCCTTTCCTGTGTTCACTCCTAACCCATACCTCCCAACCTCTAACTCCTAACTCCTAACTCCTAACTCCTCAGCCCTCAGTCCTCAGTCCTCAGTGCTAACTCCTAACTCTTCAGCCCTCAGTCCTCAGTCCTCAGTCCTCAGTCCTCCGTCTTCAGTCCTCATTCCTCTGAATACCAGATAGATTCAATGGTTTGAGCGATCGCTTCTGCCTCAGAACGGTCGGCTGTTTCTAGCAAAACGGTGACGTGACCGAGTTTTCGACCGGGACGAGATTCGGTTTTGCCGTACCAGTGGACGTGAGTGTGAGATAACTCAGCTAGCTGTTGCCGTTTGGCAAGATAATTGCTCTGAGAATGCTCGTAACCGAGTAAATTTACCATGACAGCACCCGCACTTTTGAGAGCGGGACTGCCTAAAGGGAGACCGCTGACGGCTCTAAGTTGCTGCTCAAATTGAGAAGTTTCGCAGGCATCCAGGGTGAAGTGTCCGGAGTTGTGAGTGCGGGGGGCAATTTCATTGACCAACACTTTTCCGGCTGGAGTTAAAAATAGCTCAATGCCAAAGACGCCAACCGCTTGCAGGCTATCGAGAAGCGTATGTGCGATCGCTTTTACCTCTTGTTCCACCGTTGGCGTAATTGCCGCAGGCACCAAGACGCGCTGACACACTTGATCTACCTGCTGTGTTTCTACGACTGGGTAAGACACCACCTCACCAGCGGCAGAACGAGCGGCAATAATCGCTAATTCTCGCTCAAAAGGGACAAATTCTTCTAACAACACGGGCGCATATTTCAGTCGCTGCCAAGTTGACTCTAGGGCGTGGCTATCTTTAATAATGAAGGTGCCTTGACCATCGTAGCCGCCGCGTCGGGCTTTTAGAACGACTGGAAAATCCAGGTCTTTAAGGTTCAAGGGGTGAGTGAAGGATTTGGGAAGATTTACTTCATGATTCCCGGCTTCTCCCTCAAGCGTCATAAAACTGGGAGTTGGCAAGCCGATATTTTCTAAATAGCAGCGCTGATCGTATTTATCTAACAGCGGGGCTAATACTTCCAGCCTAGGACGAAAGCAGACGCCTTGCTGGACAAGGAAATCTAAAGCTTCCAGGTTAATAAATTCGTTTTCAAAAGTAATGACATCGCAGCGAGATGCTAACTCGGCTGTAGCGGCAGCATCATCAATGGGGGCAAAAATGGTGGAAGATGCGATCGCAACCGCTGGATCGCTCGGATTGGGCGTCTGCACCACCAATTCAATCCCCAACGCCTCCGCTGCACCTGCCATCATCCAGGCTAGCTGTCCGCCCCCAATTACTCCTACACGCTTCATCGACACCCCAAAGACTCACGAGTTGCTATACCAGTTTTAGAATTTACACCAGATGCTTTAATACAGAGTTCTTTTATTTGCGCCCCATCTAAAATTGCATCGGTGAAGTCGGCACCAGCGATATTTACACCGTCAAATATAGTACGCAACAGGATACTTTCTACCAAAACGGCATCGCTTAAATCCGCGCCGTTGAGTTTTACCTGATCGACCATTGCATTGGTTAAATCTGCCCCGTGTAAATTGGCATTCGTCATCACGGATGCACTAAAAATCGCCCCTTTTAAGTCTGCACCCTCAAAGTTAGCGAGTTCCATGTTGGCGTTGGAAAACTCAGCTACTTGCAAAATTTGACCGGAGAAATCCTTGGCTTTCAGTTCGGCATTGCTATAGGACAAGGGAGGCGGATAGTATCCTGCTTGGGCTGGGAATGTCCAGATGAAAAGAACGATTGTTAGTAGGAACGCAGCGAGTTGCCGAAAGGTCATAGAAAAGCGTTTCAAAACACGCTATAGAGTTGGCTATCTTTCAGGTTAGTGTATTCTGGAATCCTTCAGGATGCGAACCAGACCCTTAAAATTGTCAGTGAGCGAGGTTTAAGGAAAGCTTATGCCATACTTTTTGGTAACTTGGCTGCTTACAGCGATCGCGCTAATGATTACTGCATACATTGTCCCCGGCTTTACAGTCACAAATTTTGTTGCTGCGCTGGTTGCTGCAATTGTTTTGGGCTTAGTGAATGCAATTGTCAAACCCATTTTGGTAATTTTGACATTGCCGCTGACGCTCGTGACGCTAGGGTTGTTTCTGTTTGTGATTAACGCCATCACGATTTTGATTGCTGGGGCGATTACTCCCGGTTTTACTATTGCTGGTTTCGGGCAGGCTTTGATAGGTTCAATCGTTCTGACTCTGGTGGCTAGCGGGCTAAACTTTTTGTTCAACCGAGAAGCCCAATAAATTAACGGATTCCGGCGTCAAAACCGGCATCAAAACCTAAGTAGCCGCGTGGGGTAATCATCCAATCAGCGTGGGTGCGAGTGCTGCTATTGCCAATGAGTACCGTTGTCAGCATATCAATCGGAGTATCGAGTAATTTCTCAAGAGTAATCAGAGTAATTTGTTCGTCTTCTCGATAAGCTGATTTCACGATCGCTACCGGCGTTTGGCGATCGCGATATTGCAGAAAGATTCTTTGGGCGATCGCGATTTGTTGGGTGCGAGTTTGCGATCGCGGATTATAAAGTGCGGTCACAAAATCTGCTTGCGCGGCGGCTGTCAGGCGCTTTTCAATCACCTCCCAGGGGGTCAGCAAGTCGCTCAAACTAATCGCGCAGAAGTCGTGCATCAAAGGCGCACCCACCCGCGAGGCAGCGGCTTGCAGGGCGGTAATTCCCGGAAACACCTGTACTCCTGGCGTTTTGCCATCCCAGCCTTTTACTTGGAGTTCTTCCATGACTAACCCAGCCATGCCGTAGATGCCGCAATCTCCAGAAGAAACAACCGCTACGGTTAAGCCCCAATTCGCTAATTCTATTGCTCGTTCTGCCCGTTGACGTTCCTGGGTAATCGGTAACGCTTCTACAATCTGTCCGGGACGCAGCAAAGGAGAAATCAGATCGATATAGAGAGAGTAACCAATGATGGCGTCAGCGCAGGATACAGCAGTTTGAGCCGCTGGGGTCATTTGGTCTAATTTTCCAGGTCCCGTACCTACTAGCAATAAACAGCCCGTGCGACCTGTATATTCTCGTTCGGATTGAGCGATCGCGACCGTTACCGCCCCTGGTTGCCCTTCTAACTTAAAAACTTGTTTTGCCACTTTCAGCAGTGCAATGCCTTCCGCCCCTACAGAAGCCGCATGAATTGCTGCGGCTTCAGCAACACTGGGCGTTCCGACTTCTGCTTCCACAACCGCTGAGGGCGTGGGGACACTAACAGAACGCAGAATATCAGCCGGGAAAGTTCGCAAAGGCAAATGGCGATCGCGGCATAATTCCACTAACCCAACTTCATCGGCTTTAATATCGATGGTGGCAATCCCTGCGATCGCTTCTTGGGCTAGGTGATTTTTCTCAAACACCTGCCCAATCGCTGTTTCTATCAATGCTTTCGAGGTTCCTCGTTCGCAGCCGATTCCCACCCACAAGACTCTAGGATGCCACTGAACTTTCGGCAGCTTTGATTCTGAGGAGAATCGTCGCTGGGTGGGGCTAATCCAAATCTTAGCCTGGGATGCGTTTAGATTATCCGGTTCCTGGTCAGATTCAACCATCTCTGATTGACTGGCGAGATATTCTGGAAACCCAAAATCGAATGGATTATTTTCAGGAAGATGACTTTGCCATAAAGGAGAACCCGCTTCCTGAATGACTTGTACCCGTTCCCCTCTCGCCACCGCTGCACTCACGCCCGTCCAGTCTCCCTCGCCTCGGTTCCAGCCAAAGGGAACGCCCAACATATCCACTGCGGGTAGCCCTAAGCCAGCGGAGGCACCCGTCAAGACTGGTGTTGCCCCAAGGGTAAGCGCGATCGCTTGTGCCAACCGATCCGCCCCTCCCTGATGACCGCTACATAGACTAATAACAAACTGGCTATTTTCATCCACCACGACCACTGCTGGATCGCTGGATTTATCTTGCAATAAGGGTGCAATCAAACGCACCACGGCTCCAGATGCCAAGCAGAAAATAAAGCCCCGATGTGTATTCCACAAGGTCGCTAGGTGGTCTTTGAGGGAACCGCGATAAACCTGGGCTGATGCGACAACCTTTGCCTCTACAACGTCGGTTAGAGACTCTGGAAGCCAAAGAGTAGCACCCGTTGATTGACAAAGCGGCTGTAGTTTTTGGGCACCCGTGGGAGTAGTCGCGATCGCGGCTAGTGGCTGAAAATCACCTAACAGTAATACCATCGATTGTCTTGAGTTGTTTTGTGACGATTATTTTGCGCGATCGCAAAGCGTATGTTCAAAAGGCTATAGCGCTACTCGCTCTCCGGATTTTACTCTTGTTCGAGGGTTTCTGAGTCGAACTCTTCGTCTAGCTCCTCGGCATCTTCATCGTATTCCTCTACAGCTTCTTCGTCTTCGTCGTATTCCTCGTCTTCGTATTCTTCGTCTTCTTCTTCTGCGACGGCTTCTATATCCTCTTCATCTTCGACGTATTCTTCGTCTTCCTCTTCTTCCTCTACAGCTTCTTCATCTTCGTCGTATTCTTCGTCTTCAGATTCCTCGTCTTCGTCTTCCTCTACAGCTTCTATATCCTCTTCCTCTTCGACGTATTCTTCATCTTCTGCGACGACTTCTTCGTATTCTTCCTGTTCATCCTCAACGTATTCTGCGTCTTCGGCGACGGCTTCTTCGTACTGTTCCTCGTCACTGCCGATCTCGCCGTCTGAAATATCGAGAGCATCGCCAATCAGCGGGATAATTTCATCCAAAAAGGAGGCGTCATCATCGCTCCAAACGCCCCGGCTATAGTCGAGGTCGGTGACGCTGCGAATCGTCCAGCAGTCATCACAATATTCGGGATTGGTCATGTAGTCGTAGGGAATGTAACAGTATCCCTTGTCTCCCCAATTTGTGCCCCAAGAATTGCGAACCACAAACACCCGATCCTTGTCCGAGTAGCCGACGCACAACATCGCGTGACCGCCTTGAGACTCCTCTCGCTCCGGGTTGGGCATAGGAATCCCCTTATTTCCCTCTCTCATGAACGAATCGAAAAGCTGTAACCCAAAGGCAAACGGATAGCCCTCGGCTAGACAATGTTTCATGGCGTACAAATCCACGTCAATTCGCTCAGCATCGTCGATCAAGAATTGGGTTGCTTCCTCATAAGCTTGGTCGTGGGGACGGTGAAACAACCGCTCTGGATGATAGGGCCAGGTTAACTCAGAACAAGCGCCCATCTTTCGCAATACCTGGATGCAATTGCGAAGTGTTGCTCCGGCGTCTTCATCGATTTCTCCGGCGAGCGATCGCGCATTGTAATAAATAAACAACCGGCTTACATCCCCGGCGGTACCGAGTTGGCGCATTGCCAGGTACTCGTAAGCTCCCGCCATCGCATTCCCCGTGCAACTTCCCACGTCCCCCTGATCTTCTACCGGAGTCAGGTAGTGACGCAAATCGACTCTTGGCGGCAGCTTTTCGGCTTGAAATCGATGAGCCTCGTATTTCTTATCGTTCGCATCCTTTGTGTCGGGTCGATAGCCGCCTAATTTCAACTTTTTGCCGGTCGAATGCTGGACGTAAGCAAGTTTGGGCGAATAGCGAAGATTCGACATAAAACAACCTCTTGGGTCAGCTATCGTTTTATCTGCTCATCTATCTAGGGATAGATTTATGCGCTCATTCTAACTGTCCGCCTGATGAGCGTCCAGGGATGGGAAGCGCCAGTGGATGCGATCGCTCGAAAGCCGAAATACACGCTACATTTCGCCCAAATAGTCGAAACCCGGCTTCTTCAAGAAGCCGGGTTTTCCTAAGAAAGGACTTTTTACGTTTTTTAGGCGAGAGGAGTCCTGCTTATCCCTTGTCCTAACCTTGACGCCAGGATGTTAAATCTTGGCGCTGGAATCAAGCTGAGGCTGGATTTGGCTAACCGAGTCAGCCGGAGGAAGCATAGATTCTAAGGGAGCAAGGTCTTGCGTCGCTACTGTGTTATGCACCGATGCTTGCAGCATTGGCGTGCGGATAATTGAATTATTCGCCAGGGTAAACAACGGGTTAGACAAAATCCCTGCCAAGGATGTCACCACTAACGACACCACCAAAGTCACTTGCAAAGGACGCATTCCCGATATATTCCAGCGAATCTCTGGATAATTCTTCACGGCGTCAGACATTTCTTGGGGTTCTTTTACCACCATCATCTTGACGACACGGATGTAGTAGTAAATCGAGACGACGCTCGTGAGCAACCCTAGTAAGACTAAGCCGTAAACACCCGCCTGCCAACCTGCCCAGAACAGGTAGATTTTTCCGAAGAAGCCAGCCAAGGGCGGAATCCCTCCCAGGGACAGCAGACAAATACTCAAGCACAAGGTCAGAAGCGGGTCTTTTTGATACAGTCCCGCGTATTCGCTAATTTGATCCGTACCCGTTCGCAGGGTGAACAGAATCACGCAGGCGAAGCCTCCCAAGTTCATGAACAGGTAAACCAGCATATAAAACACCATGCTGGCATAACCTTCTTCGGTGCCGGTAATCAAACCGATCATGACGAATCCAGCTTGGGCAATGGAAGAGTAAGCCAGCAGACGTTTCATGCTGGTTTGGGTAAGAGCAACGACGTTACCCAGTATCATGCTCAAGACTGCAAGGGCGGTGAAGACAAAATGCCACTCTTGAGTGACGAGGGGGAAAGCTGTCACCATTAGGCGGATGGCGAGGGCAAATCCAGCGGCTTTTGAACCGACGGAGAGGAAGGCTACAACAGGTGTTGGCGAACCTTCGTAAACGTCGGGTGTCCATTGGTGGAAGGGAACGGCGGCAATTTTGAAGCCAATCCCGGCGATCGCAAAGACTAATGCAATCAGCAGTCCTAAGGATAAGTCAGCGTTCGCGCTGGCAATGCCAGTGGCGATCGCGCTCAACTTCGTTTCTCCTCCCGATAGTCCGTACAGCAGCGAGACACCGTAAAGGAAAATTGCTGTACTCGAAGCGCCAATCAGCAGGTATTTTAACGCTGCTTCATTGGAACGGGGGTCGCGCTTCATGTATCCCGTCATCAGGTAGGACGAGATACTGAGGGTTTCTAAGGCGACAAAAATCGTCACCAACTCATCTGCACCACACAGAATCATTCCCCCAATGGTGGCGCTGAGCATAATCCCAATAAATTCTGCCAGGGAGGTGCCGCTTTGCTCTACGTAGCGGATCGACATCAAAATGGTGACGGCGGTAGACAAGGCAACGATGCCGCGAAAGACGACGCTCATGGCATCGCCGTTGAAGCTACCCAAGAAGCCGATGGTGTTCGTGTTCCCCCATTGATAGTACAAGGCGACGATAGAGGCGAGTAGACCCGCGATCGCGATATAAGGGGTGAAGCGCGAGGACGACCGTCCGATAATCAAGTCAACGACGAGAACTGCCAAAAGGGTGACAATTAAAATCCCCTCAGGCCAGATTGTCCCAACATTCAACTGGGCTGCAAGTTCAGCAAAACTCATGAGATATATAGTTTTGGGTATTTAGGCAGAGAGACTGAGACTCTTAATATTATTTAATTTTATGGCGTTCGGGGTTGCTTGGATTATTGATGAGGGTGATCGCTTTTGGCGTAATGAACTCGAAAGACCCTAAGAACAAGGAAAAAAGACAGGAAAGAGGCGAACTGACTTGTCAGCGCAACGCGCGATCGCGCTGTCGCTAAAATCTCAGTATGGCGATCGCGTGTCTTCGATTCTGTAACGATGACGCCATTGATTTTTTCGAGATTCTGCAAGGGCAAAAACCGATGGTACAGTCTTCTTGGGCTACTGTAACTGATGAAGAATTGATGCTCATCAGTTCTAAAAATCCAGATTTACAATTTGAGCGGAACGCTGACGGGTCATTGGTAATTATGCCGCCAACTGGAGGAATTTCTGGGAATCGAGAGGCGAAAGCAGTGGCTTATCTGCTGAATTGGGTGGAAACTCACGATTTAGGAGATGTTTTTGGTCCCAGTACGGGGTTCAAGTTAGCAAATACAGCGATTAAATCGCCGGATGCTGCTTTTGTTGCTAAAGGACGCTTGGCAGAAGATTGGGATCGGCAAGAAGATAGGTTTTTAAATTTGGCTCCCGATTTTGTTATCGAAATTCGTTCTAAATCTGATAGTTTAGAAACGCTCCAGGCAAAGATGCGCGAGTATATCGATAACGGAGTACGTTTGGGATGGTTGTTTGACCGTCAAAATCAGCAAGCTTGGGTGTATCGTCCAGATGGCTCAGTTACCCAATATCCCGCTACAGCGGTTTTGAGTGGTGAGGATGTGGTGCCTGGATTTACGTTACCTGTGCGGAGTTTGCTGTAAGCGCGATCGCGTTTGGAGAAATGAACCCCTAAGGAGCAAAACCCACATTTTGTAGAGAAGCGATTTCTCGCATCTGGAGAGGGTTTTAGGTTTGTACAGAAAATTCTTCAGGATCGATTCCCCAATTCACCCAGCCAATCGCTTCACGCGCCGATTTCATATTAGGCGGAACGCGCAAGGCATGAATGTGTCCGGTACTGGGGCAAGTCATTTTTAATAAATATATTGGCTCTACATCGAGCTTATTATCTATTTTTAATAAGGTATATTCTTGCCAAGAATCTAATTTAGTTGCTTGTAATTCCTGGCAAATACGGCTGTAGCCAATTACCTGTATTAATACTCGTCGCAGTTCCGCATTATCTTCTTTTAAAAGCCATTGAGGTTGCCACTCACTGACTTGGGTGTAATTTGCCGTATTCTTCTGGTAAGGTTACGCCGTGATAGGAGTAAAAATTATATCCATCAGCAAATTGGATTGCCGGTTCTCCTTCGGCATGGAGGCGATTTTGGCTATCGAAAGAGATTTTTATAGGGCGTTCGCTGACTATATTTTGTGTATCAAAGTAGCGCCAAGTCCATCCTGCAAACTGCTGTAACTGCCAATAGGCTTGTCTTTGGGTGTCTCGGTCAATGCCATTCAAGGCAGCAATAGACTTAACGGTTTCCCTCGCTGATTCAAATTGAGAAGTTACAACTAAAATATCAATCTTTTCTGTAATTGGGCAGGTTTTCTGTAACAAATTAACCGGATATTTCAATAAATTAAGTTGGAGTAAAGTATATTCCTCCCAAGAATCTAATTCTGTAGCTCGTAAGTCTTGTAAAAATCCACTAGCGTCCTTGATTATTACTTGCTTTGATTCCGAATAAGTCTCTTCTAAAAACGATTCAGTTCTCATAGAGAATTGGATGGGACCTTCCACGCGATCGCGTCCGTTGGATTTAGCCTTATCTGTCTCAATATCCGTTGCTTTAATTAATTCCTGCCAGTTTAATTCAGGCTCTGGAAAGCAAACTGCTACTCCCGCAGAGACAGTGCAACGATGAATGTAGTAATTCGGGTCTACGTATAGTAGCTTAGCTCCTTCCCTAAGTTGCTCGGCTAGTCGCCTACAATCTTCTAGGGAAGTTTCTGGCAAAATTACTGCAAATTCATCACCTCCTTTGCGGCAGGCTATCGCTGAGTTAGGAATATTTCTTTGTAAGAAGCTCCCCAATTCTTGCAGGAAGAAATTGCCTATTGAGAAACCAACCAAATTGTTGTACCTTTGAAACCAATCGATATTTAGCAGAATTAGACCTAATAATTGCTGACTTCTTTCTCGACACCCCTGCCATTGCAAGAATGCAAACATATAACGCTGATTAAATAAACTTGTGAGCGGGTCACGAAATATTTGGTTAAATTGCAAATCATCAATCAGGAGCTGGTTCATTTATTCGGTGTACGCTGCTTTTACCACTTCTGCGGCTTTTTGACGGTCGATTGGTTCGGTGGAAAGCGCGATCGCGCTTTCCACGTCTCCCGATAAACTGGAATCAGCGCTTCTTGTGACGTAAGTTTATCAATCTTAATCTGCGACATATCGCCATCCTTGAGGCTCGTATTCGCGCTGAATTCGCACCATCCATCTGCCTTGGGGAATAGAAATCGCCTTATGCTCCTCGTGGGTTAAAGTTGCCGTCTCTGAGAAGACGTGCAGATAAAGCGTGCCATCTTTCTCATATAGTTCCGCTTGTCCGTCGCTGATGCGGTGCTTGTGTCCCGTCACCTCGCCTTCGGCTAAAGTCAGATGAGGTAGCGGTGGGGTTTCCCCGCCCTTAGTTGCTTCGATTTGCCTCAGGGGAAGTAAAATCACATCGCCTTGTCGAATGGGTTGCATCGGTTCTCCTCCAAATGCTGCTAAGCTGTTTCAGCCTGATGTTGGCATCCATTCTGGCACAACTCGAATACTTAGGGAGGTCGCCATTGCAATCCTCCATAAGTTAAACATTGAGATAGCTTTAAATTAAGTCTGGCGCGAACAGCTCTCTTGCGAGCGGCTCTAAAAAAGCGAGTTATCTTTGGGAGAGCGATTCGCTCCTTGATGCGATTTACCGCCATTCTTGGAACCTGCTCTCGTCAGGCTTAGTACGCCAGAATCGAGACTTCAGTCGTCGGTTTTCCGCATAAAATCCTCTCAATCGCTCTTGACATCTGACATAAAGTATTTAAATTAACTGTTCAGCCCAGCTGCTATTTCTCCAAGCTCCCATGTCAACCCTCGTTATCGTCGAATCTCCCACCAAAGCACGCACCATCAGTAAATTCTTGCCTTCCAGCTACCGGGTCGAGGCGTCGATGGGTCATGTACGCGACCTGCCCCAATCCAGCAAAGAAATTCCCGAAGCCTACAAAGGGGAAAAATGGGCGCAGCTGGGAGTAAATGTGGATGCGGACTTTGAACCCTTGTATGTCGTCCCCAACGACAAAAAGAAGATTGTCACCGCCCTGAAAAATGCCCTGAAAGAGGCAGATGAATTGGTGTTGGCAACTGACGAAGACCGAGAAGGCGAAAGCATTAGCTGGCATCTGCTCCAGCTATTGAAGCCAAAGGTTCCCATCAAGCGAATGGTGTTCCACGAAATCACCAAAGAAGCCATCCGCGACGCTCTCAAGAACTGCCGTAATATTGATGAGCAGGTGGTTCGCGCTCAGGAGACGCGGCGGATATTAGACCGGCTGGTGGGATATACGCTGTCGCCGCTGTTGTGGAAGAAAATTTCCTATGGCTTATCGGCAGGACGGGTGCAGTCGGTAGCAGTGCGGCTTTTGGTAAATCGAGAGCGTCAACGTCGAGCCTTCCGCCAAGGCAGTTACTGGGATCTCAAGGCAAGCTTAAACAAAGACAAGACTCCCTTTGAAGCGCGGCTTGTCGCTCTCAAGGGGACGAGAATTGCCACTGGCAGCGATTTTGATGAAGCCACGGGACAAATTATTGCCGGACGGAATGTGATTCTGCTCTCGGAAGCGGAAGCGAGAAGTTTAGAGGCGCGACTGGCAGATAAAACCTGGACGGTGGCTGACTTAGAAGAGCGTCCGGTTACTCGCAAACCTTTACCGCCGTTTACCACCTCGACGCTCCAACAGGAGGCGAACCGGAAACTACATTTATCTGCCCGCGACACGATGCGAACTGCCCAGAGCTTGTACGAGCAGGGGTATATTACCTATATGCGGACAGATTCGGTGCATTTGTCGCAACAAGCGATCGCTGCGGCTCGCAGTTGTGTCGAACAAATGTACGGCAAGCAATACCTCAGCCCAGAACCCCGCCAGTACACGACGAAAAGCAAGGGCGCTCAAGAAGCTCACGAAGCCATTCGCCCCGCCGGTAGCAGCTTCCGCACTCCCCAGGAAACCGGCTTGAGCGGTCGGGAATTCGCTCTATATGACCTGATTTGGAAGCGCACTGTCGCCACCCAAATGGCAGAATCTCGTCAAACTCAAATTACCGTGCAGTTGCAAGTCGAAGATGCCGGTTTTCGGGCTAGCGGCAAACGGATTGACTTTCACGGCTTCTTACGCGCCTACGTGGAAGGATCGGACGATCCTCATGCAGCACTAGAAGACATGGAAGTCATCTTACCAACTCTCAAAAAAGGCGATCGCCCGACCTGCAAAAAGCTAGAATCCATCGGTCACGAAACTCAGCCACCAGCAAGATACACGGAAGCTTCCCTCGTTAAGACCCTGGAAAGCGAAGGCATCGGGCGTCCCAGCACCTACGCTAGCATCATCGGCACGATTATCGAGAAAGGCTATGCCCAAATGAATGGCAACGCCCTCGTTCCTACCTTCACCGCCTTTGCCGTTACCAGTCTGCTAGAACAACACTTTCCCGATTTGGTCGATCCCAGCTTCACCTCCAAGATGGAGCAAACCCTAGATGAAATTTCCACTGGGGAAGCCAAATGGCTGCCATACCTGAAAAAGTTCTATCTCGGAGAAATGGGTCTGGCAACCCAAGTCAAGGAAAGGGAAAAGGGGATTGATGCCGCATCTGCCCGTACTATCGAATTGGACGATCTCGGTGGGGCGAAAGTCCGGATTGGTCAATATGGGCCGTACATTGAAGCTGAAAATGACTCTGGGCCAGTAAAAGCCTCGTTGCCTAAGGATCTGACCCCCTCAGACATCCACGCTGAGCTAATTGAGACGCTGCTACAGCAGAAAACAGAAGGCCCCGATAAAGTCGGCTTGCATCCGGAAACCGGCGAACCGATTTACGTGCTGATTGGCACTTACGGCCCCTACGTCCAACTGGGTGATGCCACTGAGGAGAACAAAAAACCCAAACGCGCCTCTCTTCCTAAGGGGGTCACGATTGAGGACGTCACGCTGGATATGGCAGTTGGCTTGCTATCTCTGCCGCGGACTTTGGGCATTCACCCAGAAACTAACGGCAAAGTCCAGGCAGGATTGGGACGCTTTGGCCCTTACGTCGTCCACGACCAAGGCAAGGAAGGCAAAGAATATCGCTCCCTGAAAGCCAGTGACGATGTATTGACAATTGACATCGAACGTGCGATAGAGCTGCTAGCTGAACCGAAAAAGGGACGCGGCGGGACTCGCAGCAAGTCTAAGGCACCGTTACGAGAACTGGGGACTCACCCGACTGATGGGGAACCCGTGAATATCTACGATGGCCCTTATGGCCCTTACATCAAGCATGGGAAGACGAATGCTTCTGTGCCAGAAGGGGAATCTGTGGAAGGGTTGACGATGGAAAAAGCGCTGGAAGCATTGGCAGCGAAGGCAGGTTCCACAACAAAATCTAGTCGCAAATCAACTACTAAGAGTGGAACATCTACCAAAAAGACCACAACTGGGAAGACAACCGCTAAAAAGACGACAGCAACCACTAGCACTAAGAAAAAATCTTAGTTTCTTGCCGGTGGCGGGAAGCGATCGCACTTCAATTTCGAGAAAAGAGCGATCGCTTCCCTTCAAAGAGTGTTAGACAAAGAGCGATCTCTCTTATCGTTGCAGAGGAGGGGGGCGTGAAGCGTGAGCTATCCCGTAGGAAATTGCCCACACTATAATTACTGGCATCTGTGGAAAGCTGGAGTCGTTCCCATGTCGTTACAAGAACTCAAAGAGCAAGCTTTTAATTTATCTGTGAGCGATCGCCTTGCACTGGTCAATGCGATTATCCAATCTCTGCAAGACACTCTCAACCCACAACCAAACCGAAAAACCCTGATTAACCAGATGCGAGGATTGCTGAAGACAGAGCAGTCACCACTAACTGATGCTCAAATTCAGGCAATCTTGGAAGAACGTCGGGTGGAGAAGTATCTCCAGTGAGAGTCCTGATCGATACTAATTTTGTTTTAGATTATTTACTGGAGCGAGAGCCGTTTTTGCAAGATGCAGAAGCATTGTTTCAGGCGATCGGTTCTGAGCAGGTTGTTGGTTATGGTACTGCAACAACACTAACTGACATCTTCTACATTGCTAGAAGACAAACTCAGAGCGTTGAACGGGCAAGGCAGGTAATCTCTATTACACTGGCAGTTATGGAAATTTGCCCCGTCGATCGTGCTGTCTTAGAGGTAGCTTTAACATCTGGTCTAAGAGATTTTGAAGATGCTGTACAGGTTGCTTGTGCGATCGCTCAAAGTTTAGATGCAATTGTTACCCGTGATACACAGGATTTTTCTAATGCAACCGTACCCGTGTTATCTGTTAGTCAGCTATTGGAACAGTTGAAATAGTTCTGTACTTTAACACTAATGCGATCGCTTCCCTTCAAAGAGTGTTAGACAAAGAGCGATCGCTCTTATCGTTGCTCAAGAGAGGAGATGCGTGAAGTGTTAGCTATCCCGCAGGGAATCGCTATCTGCCAACAGTTAATTCTCAGGTAGGAAGATGCCAGTTGCTTTCAATCCACAGTGCCCGTGCTTCAACTACGTGACATCCTCCTACACCGAATCGAAGATTACGGTGTAGGCTTCCTTACCTCGCGATAACGCTTTCCTGGTTATTTCCTAAATCATCGAAACGATTAAGAAGCCATAGTTATTAATAAAATCTGACATTTATTCTTTCCTCATTCCCCCATTTTCCCAGCTTCTCTGCTTTTTTGTCGCACGGGAATTTCAATGATAAACTGCGCTCCTTCTCCGGGAGCAGAAATACATTTTAATTGACCGTTATGTTTTTCTACCACAAGCTGATAGCTAATAGATAATCCTAATCCCGTGCCTTTGCCTACTGGTTTCGTGGTAAAAAACGGGTCAAATATCCGCCGTTGTATTTCTTGGTTCATCCCTGAGCCATTATCGGCGATCGCTACCACTACCCAATCTGATTCATTAATGGAAGTGCGAATAAAAATTTGTTTTTTTTCATTACCTGTTGCTTCTGATAAAGCATCAATACTATTATTGATAATATTCATAAACGCTTGATTCAACTGCCCAGCATAACACTCAATCTTGGGTAAGTTTCCATAAGCTTTAATAATTTCAATACTGGGAGAATCTCTCTCCCCATTCAATCGATGTTTTAAAATTAATAAAGTGCTATCAATACCTTCGTGAATATCAACTTTTTTAAGTTCTGACTCGTCGTGACGGGCAAAGTTCCGCAAACTAAGGACAATCTGACGGATGCGTTCGCTGCCAACTTTCATAGAAGCGAGCATCTTGGGTAAATCATCAGCCAGAAATTCCCACTCCATCTCTTCAGTCTGTTCGATAATTTCACGAACGGGATTCGGATAGTGTTGCTGATAGAGATGAACCAGGCTGAGTAAGTCTTGGGTGTAGTCATTGACATAAAGAAGATTGCCGTGAATGAAATTAACAGGATTGTTGATTTCATGAGCAACTCCCGCAACCAGTTGACCTAAGCTAGACATTTTCTCGGCGTGAATCAGTTGTGCTTGGGTTTGTTTTAGCTTGTCTAAAGCTTGTTTTAGTTCTTCATTTTGGCGCAGTGTTTCTGTATTCTTCTGAACTTCTTCAGCCATTCGATCGAAAGCGATTGAAATCTGACTCAGTTCATCAGAGCCTTTTAAATTAGCACGGACTTCTAAATTTCCTTGCGCTAAGCTGTTACTAGCTGCAACCAGTTTGCCTACTCGCAAGTTCAAGGTTTTGTAAAAGAAGAACCAGAGAATGCTACAAAGCACGGCGAGAGCAACACTGTAGGTTAGCGATCGCTCTAAAGCATCGTTGTATGCCTGAGCTTTTAGCGACGAAAGGTCATACTCCAACAACAACACAGCTACCCTCGACGGTAGGATTTCTCCAGGCGAAGCTCCCAAAAGCACTGGATAAATTGCCCTGAGGGTTTGTCTATCGTCCGAGAAAATTACCTGCTTTGACTGAGTTTGCTGGACTTCTTTGATCGCTGATAAGCTGGAGGCTGCTAGAGTGTTGCTGATTAAGCGATTTTGCAAGTCAAAACGAGTTGACAAGAGTACTCGCTCATTTTCATCACAAAGCAAAGCTAACCGCAGATTAGGAGCGGGAGCAATCTGAGCGATCGCTAAATGGGCACCCTTACCTTGAGCCGTTCTGTACAAGTACTCTAGTAACGTTGCTGTTTGACTTGCAGAAAATTCAGCCTGCTGTCTGATAATCGTTTCGGTACGGGAGAAGGACTGAGAGACTTCCCGTTGAAACGAAACCAAACCTAACACACTGCCGAACACTAACAGAATCCCTGGAATCGAAAACCGCAGAGGAAAGGGGAAGCGATGCATAGGTAGACTTTTTGCAAAAATAGTTTTGCCTGGAGGCATGAACCACAGATTAACCCAGATAAACACAGATGAATCTGATATTAACTGTAGGCATCTGTGGTTTTTTCATAAAGGTATGTTGAGTGTTGCAATCGGTCTACGCTTTAGGGCTTGACATCTCTAACCAGTCTGTCATCGAGCAGAGGGTTAAGGTCTACGTCTTGTTTCAGTATGTTATTTTCAACCAAGAATTGGGATAACCGTTGGGTTCCCTTGAGCAACACAGAATTGGTTTTTCCCAAGAGTTTCTGGTTTTCCTCAAGGGTGACGAGCTGAAGCCCCTTGAGGGATGATAAGAATTGTTCGGGTGTGATTCCTTGTCGCCGTGCCATTCGACGAGCGGCATCTTCGGGATTTTTCTCAATATAATCGAGAGCGCGGAACCAACCCTGGATTAACACCTGCAATTGAGTAGCATGCGTCGTCAACAACGACTCACTGCCAATTAGCACATCGACTACTTCACCAGGAATCTGGCTGCTGTCAAAGAGTAACTTGGCTCCGGCGTTGAGTATATTGGAGCGGTATGGCTCAAAGGTGACAATGGCATCAACGCGACCTTGTTTGAACGCCTCCTCCTGCTCCGATAGCTCCACAGGGACAATCTTGACATCTTTGAGTGACAGACCGACTTGTTCTAAGCCACGACTCAGGACAAATGGTGCCAGCATTGACCTGTCAAAGCCAACCCTGCGCCCTTTTAGACTTTGCAGATTCGCGATCGCTCCTTTAGCTACAATGGCGTCTGCACCATTAGAGATATCCATAATTAGCCAAGCACGGACATCTGGATGAGTCGGCGCTAATGGCAAAAACCCAGTCATCGGTGTGGCGCTCATTTCTACTTCACCGTTCCGGTAAGCTCTGTTTGGGTCGAAGTTGGGATACTCCACTAATTGAATCGGGGTTTTACCGTAGTATCCCAGTTCGCGAGCTAGAAATAGAGGTTCATACCCAGGCCAAACATTGGTACCAATCCGTAAGGGTTTCAGGGGTGCTGGGACACAACTGATTAGAATGAAGCTTGAGAGGGCGATCGCCACAATTAACAACTTCACAGGCAAAGTGAAACCTCTCATCTTTATTCCTCTGAGTGCAGTCCTAATAGAAAGCTCTTTTTACCTGAGTATTATCGAATACTTTTCAGGACTAGACTTTTCTGAGGAGCAATCGCCCCAGTAATCCTTGTTGTCGAACCAGAAGCATGATGAACAAGATAGCCCTGCTCGGAGCCGTAAATCAAGCCTTGGTGCTGCAATCGGGCGATCGCTCCTTGGAGACTGCCTCCTCTAGACAGGTAATGCTTGTGAGCGATCGCTGTTATTGTATCCACCAACCGGAAACAGCGATCGCTTCCCTTCAATAGATTGTTATACCAATTTCCTATGAAGTTGCACTTAATAAAGCTGTAGTGATGTAATCCCATCCACAAATGGAGGAGATCACTTCAGGAGAGATGAGATCGAGAACCTCTTTCAACTTCTGTCGCAATTGCTCCAAGTTGGTGCAAGTTTCCCAACGCAAAAACTGCTTGAAATGTTGCCATAAGCGCTCGATAGGGTTGAGTTCAGGACTGTGAGCTGGTTGAAAAATTGGCAGAATGTTATCGGGCCAATTCAGGGTTACCGATTTGTGGAAACTGCCATTGTCTAGTTGCAGGATATTTAAGCTATCGGGAAATTGTACAGAAAAGTGGTTGAGAAACGACTGAAAGCAGGAGCTATCGAGATGGGAAAACTCCCAAAAGAAACTTTCTCCCGTAGCCGGTTCCACTGCTCCATACACATAGAAGTTCTCGCGCCGCCAACCAACGATGCCGTGAGGTTTCACCCCTTTGAGGGTAATCTGCCGACCTGTGATGGTCTTGAGTCCCAGACGAGTCTCGTCTTGACACCAGTAACGCACTGGTTGTCCTGTTCCCAGATAGCGCACCAGCACGGCTATCAAGTCTTTGAGTTTTTTTTAAAGGCAGCTTGCACTTCGGGTAAAGCCTTCTGGCTGCGAGGACGAGGCACTTTTAGCTTGGCATTAAGTTTATAGCGCACTAATTGATGCACCGTTCGATAGGCCACTACCACCCCACATTCGGCTTCCAACCACCGTTGAATCTGACCATAGCTGTGGAATCCTTCCGGTTGTGCCAAGCGTTGTTCTAGTTTTTGCAAAGCCTCCGGCGTAATTTTCGAGACTTTCCCAGGTGCTGTTTTCACACTTAAGAGAGCTTTTATCCCACCTTGTTTATATCGCTGGAGCCAGCGATAGATCGTCGATTCGTCACGTTGTATCCACTGCGCTAACTCAGACCTTGTGGTCACCGCTCCTGTTTTAATCGAGTAGAGCATTTGCAACCGCTCTTTTGCTTGAGCGGTGACGGCTCGTTTCAGCCGATGTTGCAGTTCTTCCGTTGTCTCTTGGACTGCCACTTTGAACTGATTTGCCATTCCTACACCTACCCTGTTGCTTTCTTCAATTTAGTGCATCTTCATTGGAAACTGGTATTAGACAAAGTGCGATCGCACTTATTGTTGCAGAGGAGGGGAGATGCGAGCGCTCTTATTGTTGCTGAAAAAGGAAGGTGCGATCGCAGACTCAGCCCATGTGAGATGCCTTGCGACAATATTTGAGTTCTAGTGGATAATGCTCATCCTGCCAAGCTACTTAGCATTACTACTGTGTCTCACTCAGATTCTGTCCAGTGTTCTGGTACTTGAAGTTCTTCTGGTAGGCGAGTTGTGTTTTTATCTCCGAATGCCCTTTCAATCTGCTCTTGTCTCAGGTTTTTAGCTCCACGAAGGTCTGCTCCTTTCAGTTTGGCTTCATTGAGGTTTGCCCCTTCCAGGTTTACTCCAATAAAGTCAGTAGTTTCTTCCAGGTTGGCTTTACTGAGATCTGCTCCTTGTAAGTTAGCTCCATCAAGTCTTGCCATTCTCAAGTCGGCTTCTCTGAGGTATGACTCTTGCAAATTGGCATCATAGAAACTTGCCCCTTGTAGGTTGGTTCCAATAAGTCTTGCCCCTTGCAGGTTGGCTCCAGGGAGTTTTGCCTTTGTCAAGTTTGCTGATCGGAAAAGCGTTCCTTGCAGTTGGGCGTTCCAAATATCTGCCTCTTGTAGGTCAGCTAGATCGAGTTTTGCCTCTTCCAGATGGGCGTCAATGAGGTTAGCCCTGTGCATTTTTGCTTTAAAAAGTTCTGCTTTTTGTAGGTTGGCTTTAGAAAGTTTTGCTTCTTCCAGATGGGCATCCGTAAGGTTAGCCTCTTGTAGATTGGCTCCATCAAGTAATGCCTTTTGCAGCTTGAATGTAATGAGGTTTGCTCCCCGGATATTGCTATTGCGTAAATCAAGCCTCTGACCGTCTGGGTCTTGTTTCAAATCGCGCCGTCCGATAACGGTAAGAGCTGCTTGAATATCAATGCGAAGTTTTTGGGGTTGCTTGTCGTCTTTTGTCTTTTGAATATAAGTAGGAAGCTCTAGGAGTAGTTTTTCTTCTTCTAAAGGAGCCTTTAAAGGAGGCGGCTCTCGCACAAAAGCAGTTAGGACTTCCATGATCGTCCAGTGGTCATCTTTAGAATTTTTGGCAATTCGTTCCAGAGAATAAATTCCACCTAGACGAGTTGTAACTTCTTGACTAGAAAGCAATTCAATAGCCTTAGTAAAGCGTTCTGTAATTTGTTTGTCTTGTGCAGCCTTTGCATTCTCTAAAGCAGCCTCAGCGCTTTTATTTGCAGCGATCGCACTTTTATTAAAAGCTTCTTCCCTCTTTCCCGTGTAATAAAGATTAAAGACAACTCCTATCGCACCTAAAATTGCCGCAATAGTTGTGAGGAACTGTAGCCGAGCAGCTCTAAGCCGCTCCTTATAATCAAGATATTCTTTTACTGCTTCTACTGTTAGTAGATTAGAGAAGTTGTCTGGCAGCTCATCAGGCCAACCTACGCCTAACCAAAATCCACTGATAACTATAGCTCCAATAATAATGAGAATAAATATTGCTACTTCAACCTTCAAGCCGTTACTTTGTTCGCCTGTTTTGTTGTCATTCCAACCCATAACCTTGTGTTTTACTTTAGCTATATCAGTCATAAACCCCAAACAAAGTAGCAAGAGAGCTACTTTTATCGCCTACCCTCTTTCCACTCTTCCCCACCTGGTAGCTGAACTAAATTCTCATCAATGATTGCTGGTAAAGTTTTTGCCGAAGGTTCATACGTTAAATCGAGCAATCTCTGAGCCGTCATTATTAAATCTGTTCTATCCACCGACGCTGCAAGTTGGCAAGGATGATAAAAATAATCCATAGCTTCTATATTTGCCGGACGAAGTGCTGCCTCAATTGCCTCTTCTAGAAAAGGCTTCCATTCATCTTGCTCGATGTAGTAAGACGTTTTATTCTCTTTGAGATTTAATGTTTGAATTTGCTGGAGAGAATCTGAAATTAAAGCTGCCCAGGAATTAGTTAAACACTGGTCAACTTGGTTTTGAATCAAGTGAGTCAGCATTGTGACCAGACACGCTTCGATATTACAAAGGATCGCTTGTTTACTCATGACTCATCCCCTCCAGCTCATGCACAATTGCCAAAGCATCTGCATAGGGTCCTTCTAAGATGCTAGTTCTTAGGTCGATTAGTTCTTGAGTTATAAATGCTACCTTCACAGATAGGCGCTGATAGGCTGAATATAGCATTCAGCCACCTGACATCTTGACTACCCCCTTAAGCGATCGCTCCCACACACTTTGGTATCAACTCAAGCGCTGGCGAAGCCACAAAGCAAACAGAGGCAGAGCCAGTCGATAGCCTTGTTCGGAGCCGTAAATCAAGCCTTTGTGCTGCAATCCCGCGATCGCACCTTGCAGGCTACCCCCTCTCGAAAGGTAATGCTTGTTAATGTAATCTCGACTTTGTGGCTTGTCAGTAGGGTCTAACGCCAGAGACTCCAACAGATGTGCCTGATTGGCTGGAAGCAGCATGAGTAAGGACTCGAAGACCATCGATAGGTCAGCTAACAGTTCTTGAATTGCCTGCTGGACGTGCCAATCGCGAATTAGCCCGTCAGAAACTCGTACCGACTTGAGGCGTCGCACCAGTGCCGAAGCATCGCCTAAGTGTCCCTGCACCGCATTGACAAACAGTTCCAGCGCTTGCGATCGCGGATCGAATGTCAACCCTTCGCCATGCAAAACTTCCTGAACCCAAGCAGCAACAACATCATTAGCTAAGGGAGCCAGCTTCACGATTTCCAAATGATTCTCCGGTTCATCGGCATGAAGACTGATTTCTGCAATCGTTGCCACCAGTACATAACTCACCTGAGTCTGGCGCTCGATTTCTTTCCGCAAAAATGTTTCCCACACCCCATTGCGATCCCAAGAGCGGATATGGGGAAAGCTTTCCAAAATCAGCACCACCCGTCCGCCCGAAGATTCGGCTAACCCTTGCAGGAGATCGAGTAATACCTCAAATGCGCTCCATTGCTGCTGTTGGCTCTCTGCCCGAACGGGTTTCAGCCGCTCTCTACCATTCCCTTCGTCTTGCAGGACAAATAATTCAGCGGCCTTGCGTTCAATCCACTCTCGCATGAAAACTTGAGCAGTAGCACTTTGAAACGTCTGGTCTATACTCTCGCACAGCAATTGCACGAAGCGCTGACCATCAGTAACCCGGATGCAGTCAACCTCCACGATTTTAACTCCAACTTCCTGAGCTGCCCGCCGTACCAGAGTCCGCCGTCCGCTTCCCGGCACTCCAGCAATTAGCAGGTCGCCATCACGGGCTAAAACTTGGGTAATTCGCTGGAATTGCGCTTGCCGCCCGATCAATTGAAACGGTGCTGATAAATCCACAAGATTCAAGGCTTTAGCGTCCCGCTCCCAAGTGTAGAAACCTTCCGGCGGTACGCCTTGACTCGTTGGCAAGCCGCCAACTGTATCGGTGGACGAGCCAGGGCTGAGGTTAACCATTGATTTGCCAATCGATTCTGTCATCCGGCTATTGCTGCGTGTTTTATCCTACCCGTTCTCAAGCTCAAACCAACAAGTTAGTGTGGCATGAGTCTATAGTTTACCCTGGCACTTTTCAATAGTGTTAATGTTCTTTGGCACTATTGAAAAGTGCTATATATGTTCTAGCACCATTTGACAGGCATTTACTCATAGGCAATTCCCGTGTTAGAAGCATTCGTCTTCGCAACAATATTCTGCGGATTTTTCGGCATCATCCTTAAAAAGAACCTGGTTATGAAGATCATTTCTATGGATGTCATGAGTACGGGGGTTATCGCCTATTACGTACTGGTTGCATCGCGAGATGGTTTATTCACACCCATTATTTCAAACGGCACAAATGTCGATTACTCTGATCCGGTTCCCCAGGCGGTGATATTGACGGGGATTGTGATCGGCTTTTCAATTCAGTGCGTAATGCTGGTCGGTGTCATGAAGCTGGCACGGGATAATCCCACCCTGGAAACCAACGAGATCGAGAAGAGCAATACGCCATGAATACCATTACCATCGCATGGATTGCACTACCGTTTTTTTTGGGGTTCACCATTTATCTGTTCCCCAAACTTGACAAAACTCTCGCACTGTTTACAGCTTTTGCTTCGGCTGCATATGCGTTGCAGCTATTTGTCACTCAGTCGCCACTGACACTACAGTTACTAGATCATTTCGGCGTCACATTAATCGTCGATCAGTTAAGCGGCTACTTTATATTGACCAATGCGCTAGTAACAGCCGCAGTCATTCTCTACTGTTGGCACAGCGATAAAACAGCTTTTTTCTATGCACAAGCCATCATCTTGCATGGCAGCATCAATGCCGCGTTCGCCTGTGCGGACTTTATCAGTTTATACGTGGCGCTAGAGGTGAGCGGGATTGCTGCGTTTCTCTTGATTACCTATACTCGCACCGATCGCTCGATTTGGGTTGGCTTGCGCTATCTGTTTATCAGTAACACGGCAATGCTGTTTTATCTAGTGGGCGCGGCGCTAGCCTATCAGACCAATCATTCGTTTAGTTTTGCAAGTTTGCGCGGGGCACCACCGGAGGCGCTGGCCCTGATCTTTCTGGGACTCTTGGTTAAGGGGGGAATCTTTGTATCGGGATTGTGGTTACCGTTGACTCACTCCGAATCGGAAACGCCGGTGTCAGCGATGCTGTCGGGAGTTGTGGTAAAAGCCGGCGTCTATCCGCTAGTGCGTTGTGCGCTAATGGTGGATGAACTCGATCCACTCATCCGGATTTTCGGAGTTGGGACAGCGCTGCTCGGCGTGTTCTATGCTGTTTTTGAAAAGGATGCCAAGCGGATGCTGGCGTTTCATACGGTTTCGCAGTTGGGCTTTATCCTCGCTGCCCCAGCCGTAGGTGGCTTTTATGCACTGACTCACGGACTGGTCAAATCGGCACTCTTCCTGATTGCAGGTGCTTTACCGAGCCGCAACTTCAAGGAGTTGCAACACAAGCCGATCAATACAACGGTCTGGATTGCTCTGGCCATCGCTAGCTTCTCGATCTCAGGCTTTCCCTTATTGTCTGGCTTTGGGGCGAAGGTGTTGACGACGAAAAATTTACTGCCTTGGCAAGCGATCGCCATGAACGTTGCGGCTTTGGGAACAGCCATCTCGTTTGCCAAATTCATATTCTTGCCGCATAAAGCTGCCGGCGAGGACGTAGTAAAGCCCGGTTTCTGGCCGGCGACAATCCTGCAGCTCGGTGGCCTGTTTGCGGCAAACATTGTGTATTACGAGGCGTATAGCCTTGCCAATATTGTGAAACCACTGGCAACCATCGGCCTTGGCTGGTTGGCGTATCTTTTGATTTTTAAACGATCCCTACTCAAGCTGCCCCGTGTTGTGGAGCAATTTGAGCATCTGATCGGTGGGATGAGTCTAATGTTAATCCTGCTCTTCTGGATGGTGATGGCATGATTGGACATTTGAATCTGATATTGCGACTGACCATCTGGTTTTTGCTCACCGCCAATCTGAGTGTGGCAAATATCATCATCGGCGTCAGCATCGCACTCCTATTACCGGGACGCCCCAAAACCCCGGAAGCATTAAAAGATTGGCTGCGGGCGCTGTGGGAAACCCTCGTGGCGATTCCGCAGGCATATATGGAAGCCTTTGAAATGATTGTCCGTCCCCATAATTACGAAGAGGTGACGATGGAACAAGTCAAACCCGGACGTACACCCGGACTCATCTTCCTGGATATCTTTCTGATCACCTTTACGCCCAAGACCATTGTCTTGAAGTACCACGAAAATGGCTGGTACGAAGTCCACTGGGTACGAAGGAGGAGAAAAGCATGAACTTGGCACTGAACTGGGCACTGGTTGCAATGATTCTGGCTCTGCTCATACCCATGTACGAGGCTTGGCAGGATGATGATATTTGGCAAAAAATGTTGGCATTTGCCAGTGTCGCTACCAAAGCATCAATCATACTCCTGGTTGTATCGGTCTTACGGGATGATTGGATGCTCGGTGTTGTAGGAGTCATCATCCTGAGTGTGGGTAATGCCGGATTAATGTTGTTGGCACAAATCCTTAAACGCCTGAATGAAGTATGATCACCGCACTTAGTTACACCTGCATCGGTATAGGAATTTTCTTCTGGTTTTGGGGAACCTTGCCCCTAATCGGCGATCGCTCGGTATTATTCAAGCTGCATACTCTTTCGGTTGCAGATACGCTCGGCTCGATGCTCATCATGGTCGGACTGCTGCTTCCGAAAGTACCTAGCGAATGGCCGCTGCTCATCCTTGGCATCATCACCTTGGCAATCTGGAATACAGTGATCGGGTATGTGTTGGCCTACTGTTCCAGCAGTGGAGGGAATCAATCATGAATGATAGCTATATCTATGTCATAACCGCCCTGATGCCGTTGTCCGCCCTCATGCTGCTACTTCAGACCAATCCATACCATGCCCTGGTAATCCAGGGAATACAGGGAGCGGTAGCAACATTGGTATTTGCGGTTTTGGGGGCGGCGGATGTTGCTTTGACGCAAGCTTTGATGGGTACTCTACTGGCGATTACGCTTTATGCGATCGCGGTGCGTTCATCGCTGGTGATGCGTCTTGGTGTACTCGAAGATGGGGCAATCAAGACAGATGACGAGTCCCATTTAGGGCAACTAATGGATGACATGCGTTCAATTTTTGGCAAACATTATATGCGTCTTGAGGTAGTCCCGTACACGAATATGCAAGCCTTGCACCGAGCGCTGATGGACAAAGAAGTCCATGCGACCTGTGCTATACGAGACTACGATAATCAAGACCTCGTAGCGAGTGAGGACGAACAGCAACCCTATCACACCACAACTAGGGTTCAACGCCTCTATGACATCATGCGAACCGAACTTTCGTCATCGGCGACAAGCCTAACCTATGTAAATGCACCGGATTCAGGGGAGAAACATCTATGAAATGGGTCTACATTGCTGCGGGGATAGCGCTGTTCGTCAAATTCCTGGTCATGCCCAATCCGGCACCGGACTTATCGCTCTCGATCGTCCAAACGCTTGTACAAGAGAGTGGAGTACCTAATGCAGTTACGGCTGTGATTCTCAGGAACCGGCTCTATGACACGATCTTTGAGGTGGTGGTATTTACGATCGCGGTAATGGGTGCAAAGTTTCTGCTGGCTGATGAAAGACCGTTCTGCACGATCTATCAGTTCACCGATCAACCATCGATTGTTATGGCGCGTCTGGGAGCAACTATTGCCGCGTTGGTGGGTATCGAACTGGCGATTCGGGGGCATCTGAGTCCGGGGGGTGGTTTTGCAGCCGGCGTTGCGGGCGGAACGGCGATCGGTCTTGTTGCGATTACCTCATCAACAGAGTGGATGCAGGGGATTTACAAGCGCTGGCACGCCGCTACATGGGAGAAGGTTTCAGTTCTTATTTTCATTGTCCTGTCGGTTATCACTCTAGCCGGATACGAATTACCGCACGGAGAGTTGGGCGCACTTTTCAGCGGCGGGGTTATCCCCCTGCTCAATATTCTGGTTGCAGTAAAAGTCGCGTTGGGTTCTTGGGCAGCTATTTTGGTGTTTATTCATTATCGGGGATTGTTGTAAGAGATTATGCAGCTACTTAAAGAGTGGAACAATCCAAGCAGCAGTTAGGCTCATCAACACGAGAATCTCTAAAACTTTGAGAGGAAAGGACAGTTTCAACCACTCTTTAGCAAAAGTCGGTTGCCAACCAGACCACCATTGAAGAATATTTTCTCGCCACAAAGTGGGACTATCTTTAGGGCGGAACTGGTAACTTAATATTGACAAGAGAAGGGGAATTCCTCCTACCTTGGCACTCATTAAGAGATGCAAGGCGATACAGACAACCATCACTACCCATGAAATGAGGTGAGCATAATACCAACCATGATTAAGCTCTCCCCTTGGCAACCAATTTTCATCCATCATCTTGCCAGAGAAAACGGCAAAAGTCAGTGCCAAGATAGCAAGGGTGTTAATAACTCGATGCAGCGTGTACCACCATACAGGTTTACCCAACTGTCCAAGTTTTGCCACAAAATCCTGCTGGATAAGTCTTTTGTGTCCACGATGGAAAGCATATAGAGCAAATAGAGGAAATACAAGTAAGGCATATAGCCCAAACGTGCCATGAATTCCTTCTATTTCCTTTAACTCAGGCAAGGGAATTCTTCCCCATCGCCCGTCGTAGACATCGTATGTCCAATATGCGGTCAAAATCGCGGCAATTACGAAAAGACCAGTAAAGCCATGCAGAATACGAAGAAGAAGAGGTTGGTATGGCCCAGAGAGTTTTGCAGGCATATTCAGAAAGTTACTGAAATCTTTCCTACATCTTCCACTAATTAAATTGTCTCACCCTGCGATCGCCCTAGGTAAAAAGGCATAACCTATGAATTTAGATAGCGGTTGACAGATGCTTGGCAGAGTGTTACTAGCGCAATCGCGATAGTGGCAATCGCCTATTCTCAGCGATAAGCGATGGGTTGCTTGCTCTAATCTATGGAAAGGCTAAGAAATTTCAATGAAAAATCGACTGTTTTATTGATTAGAAAGCGAGTATTCGTATTTACACTAGCGTATAGTAAAAAACATTAAAGAATTTAATCAGCTAAAAGTTTTGAGTCTCTGAGGACATGCAGGCAGATATTTATTTAAATCTGCTCGGTTCTACTATTGCTGATTCCATTAAAAAGGCAAAATTTTTGTCTTGCGATCGCTCAATCGTTCAAATCCAGGACTGTCCTACTATTCTGTCTGTCACTGTTCCATGTCAATTACCAATCGTATTAGTTTTAACAATGTGCGAGGCGATATCTTCGGAGGTGTCACGGCTGCCATTGTATCGTTACCCCTTGCCCTAGCTTTCGGGGTTGCCTCCGGGGTCGGACCAATCGGTGGTCTGTATGGTGCTGTTTTCGTCGGCTTCTTTGCGGCGTTATTTGGCGGTACTCCCACGCTGATTTCTGAACCAACTGGACCGATGACCGTGGTGATGACTGCGATTGTGGCAGGACTCACAGCCAGCAATCCAGACAATGGTTTGGCGATGGCATTTACCGTTTAGTTCGTTCTCTCTTTAACTCTTTAAAGTTTCTTTAGTTCATTTATTGCAATACTCCTCATCCGAGGAGGCATAAGGAGGTATTCGTGGATTTTTTGTCCTTGTTTTTAATGGACTTCGTTAAGCAGTTGCAGTCCCCAACACTTGGGTTTTTGATTGGTGGTATGGTCATTGCCGCCCTTGGTAGCGAATTGGTAATTCCAGAGGCGATTAATCAGATCATCGTCTTTATGCTGCTCATGAAAATCGGTCTGACCGGTGGTCAGGCGATCCGCAATTCTAACCTAACGGAGATGGTGTTACCTGCAGCGTTTGCTGTAGCAGTAGGGATTCTTGTTGTATTCATCGCACGCTATACGTTAGCCAAGCTGCCGAAGGTCAACACCGTGGATGCGATTGCGACCGGGGGATTGTTTGGTGCTGTGAGTGGCTCTACCATGGCTGCCGCCCTGACGCTACTGGAAGAACAAAAAATGCCATACGAGGCATGGGCTGCCGCACTCTATCCCTTCATGGATATCCCAGCGCTCGTAACGGCGATTGTGGTGGCCAACATTTATCTCAACCACAAGAAGAAGCGTAGGGCAGCAGACGAGTCTCTCAGCAAGCAGGAGTCTCTCAGCAAGCAGCCCGTTGCAGCAGGCGATTATCCCAATCAGGAAGATTATCCCAGCAGCCGACAAGAGTATCTCAGAAAGCAGCAGTCTGCGAATAATCGGGTCAAAATATGGCCGATCGTGAAGGAAAGCCTCCAGGGTCCTGCCCTATCGGCAATGTTGCTCGGCATTGCTCTTGGCCTGTTCACCCAGCCGGAAAGTGTCTATAAAAGCTTCTACGACCCCCTCTTCCGCGGCTTGCTTTCGATCTTGATGCTGGTCATGGGTATGGAGGCTTGGTCAAGACTTGGCGAACTGCGCAAGGTAGCCCAGTGGTACGTCGTGTATAGCGTTGTGGCACCGCTGGTGCATGGGTTCATCGCCTTCGGTCTCGGCATGATTGCCCACTACGCCACGGGATTCAGCCTGGGCGGTGTTGTGATCCTGGCCGTCATCGCCGCCTCCAGTTCAGACATCTCAGGTCCGCCCACGTTGCGAGCCGGGATTCCGTCGGCCAATCCCTCCGCCTACATCGGCGCATCCACAGCCATCGGTACACCCATTGCGATTGGCTTGGCAATACCGCTCTTCCTCGGACTCGCCCAGGCGATAGGCGGGATAGGCGGCAGCTAATCCCAGACGGGTCGCGGTCTGTCGGCCCTCCCTTGACCCGGCAGACCAAGCGACTCAATATATAAGATCAATTACGGTAAGGAGGTAACCAACATGGCAAAGCCAGCCAAAAAGCTCGTCATCGTCACGGAAAAGATTCTGCTGAAAAAGATCGCCAATATCATCGAAGAAGCCGGGGCAACCGGTTATACGGTTCTAGAAACTGGCGGTAAAGGCAGTCGCAACGTGCGCTCGACGGGACAACCCAGCGTTTCTGACACCAATGCGAATATAAAATTCGAGGTGCTCACCCCGGATCGGGATATGGCCGAGAATATTGCGGATCAGGTCGCAATAAAGTTTTTCCTCGATTTTGCGGGCATGATCTATATCTGTGACGCGGAGGTACTGTACGGGCACAGTTTCTGTGGACCAGACGGCTGTTGAATCGAGACGACGTAGACACAAAAAGCCGGGTCATGACCCCGGCGTTTTGGGCGCTGCCAGACTGACTGAACCGACTCCGATGGCAGTGTTAGCGGGGATTGCTCTGAAGGTAGGGATAGATATTCTCGACTGGAGCTTCTTGAAGCGATCGCACGATCGCACAAAGTATCCCTCAAGGGTTCCCCGATCGTGTATGGGGTGTTGCTCTTGACGGTGTTTGTGGATCTAATCGTGGCAGTGGGTGTGGGTGTGGGTGTGTTTATTGCCAATATCCTCACCATTGAACGGTTGAGCAATTTGCAATCCAAGGAAGTCAAGTTGATTACCGATACAGATGATGACGTTCGGTTGAGCGATGAGCAGAAGCAACTGCTGGATAAAGGCAACGGGCGCGTCTTGCTGTTTTACCTGAGTGGCCCAATGATTTTTGGCTTGTCGAAAGCGATCGCACGCGAACACAATGCCATGAAGGAAGCCGATGCGTTGGTGATGGATCTCAGCGATGTACCCATGCTGGGGGTAACAGCTTCACTGGCGATCGAAAATGCGATTCGCGATGCCCACGATAAGGGGTTAGAAGTCTATATCGTCGGTGCCAGTGAGAAAATTCAGCACCGCTTGCAAAAGTTAGGACTGTTTGATCTGGTGAACCCAGCGCATATCTTAAGCGATCGCACTGAAGCCCTGCGTCAAGCGGTTGATCTGGTTTACCGCAAAGAGATAGTTGCCTAATTCACCTGTTTGGAGGTTTGATGAATCGAGGCGATCTAATGCGTCAGAAAACTAGCTGGCAATCAATTGCCTCCCATTCAAATAAGGTTTGATTCATTTTTACCACCAAAACCTAACCCATGTTTTTGAACCATACAATGACAGCTTTAAGTTCTGGGATGGCATCTCTGATTGCTCCCATGCCCTTGTTAGCAACGGTAGAGGCAGAAAATTCACCGATTGTTCTGGCTGGAGTTCTGCTGAGTTTAGTCGTGATTTATATCGCCAGTAAACTCGGCGCGGAAGCGGCTAAACGATTTGATTTTCCACCCGTTCTGGGTGAACTGGTGGCAGGGGTGGTTGTCGGGGTATCTGCTTTACACCTGATCATCTTTCCCGAAAGTGGACTGTCAGCCTCAGATTCAGCGGTGATGACCGTGCTGCAATGGATTAATCATCTGTCTCCCGCAGCCCTCACGAGCGTATATGAGTCCCAGAGTGAAGTCATTTCAGTGCTGGCTGAATTGGGCGTGATTATTCTGCTATTTGAAATTGGTCTGGAATCGGATCTCAAACAACTCAAAGAAGTGGGTTCTCAAGCTGCGATAGTCGCCTGCGTGGGGGTGGCAGTTCCGTTTGCCGCTGGTACCGCTGGCTTGATGATGTTCTTTCACACACCTGCAATTCCAGCAATTTTTGCAGGCGCTGCTTTGACGGCAACCAGCATCGGAATTACGTCCAAAGTGTTGTCTGAGTTAGGACAGCTTAAATCCAAAGAAGGTCAAATCATTGTTGGTGCGGCGGTGATTGATGATGTCCTGGGAATCATTGTCTTGGCTGTTGTCGCCAGTTTAGCCAAAACGGGTGAGATTGATGTTGCTAATGTCATCTACCTGATTGTGAGTGCAACAGCGTTTCTGCTCGGTTCCATTTTGTTGGGCGGCATCTTTAACCAAACCTTCAATGCGATTGTGGAGAAATTCAAAACCCGTGGCAATGTGGTTATGCCAGCATTTATCTTTGCCTTTTTCATGGCATTTCTGGGCAGCGCGATTCATCTAGAAGCGATTTTGGGTGCTTTTGCCGCTGGCTTGGTTCTGGATGAAACTGATGCCCGTAATGAGTTAGATGAACTAGTAAAACCGATCGCCGATCTACTGGTACCCATCTTCTTTGTGACGGTGGGAGCGCGAGCCGATCTAGGCGTGTTGAATCCGACGGTGCCTGAGAATCGTGCCGGAATTTTGATTGCCGCATTTTTGATGGTAGTTGCCATTCTCGGCAAGGTAGTGACGGGTTGGGCGGTGTTTGGTCAGCCCGGAATTAATCGACTCGCGATCGGAGTTGGCATGATTCCACGGGGTGAAGTCGGGCTAGTGTTTGCCGGAATCGGTTCTGCGAGTGGGGTTCTGGATAAGCCGTTAGAGGTATCCATTATTATCATGGTGATTCTGACCACATTTCTGGCTCCACCGTTTCTGCGGATCGCCTTTGGTGAGCCAGTCGAACCCCCAAGCAAGGGCGAACCTGCCAGTGAGCAATCAATTTTGGTGAGTGAATCTCAGCCTACGCCGTGAGGACGCTGGGGGCGATCGCTGTACCATGAACGCCACAGATCGCGATCGCCCCACTACTAGCCTCTCGCCTATTTCCTTACCCGTAATGTCACAGTTAATCAGCTAAATCGGGAAACACTTCGCGGACGGCAGGATGAACCAGCCGGTGATTCTGTACATTGATGCCCCTTGCTAAAGCCGGGTCGAGTTCTAGAGCTTTCATCCCCTGGTTCGCCAGCTTCAGGACGTAGGGTAAAGTGCTGTTGTTCAGTCCCTGAGTTGCTGTCCAGGGAACGGCTCCCGGCATATTCGGGACGCCGTAGTGGACGACGCCTTCCTCGATGTAGATAGGATTGGTGTGGGTCGTTGGTCGCACGGTCTCGACACAACCGCCTTGATCGACTGCCACATCGACAATTACCGAACCGGGATGCATTTTTTGTACCAACTTCCGAGGGACTAAGATAGGGGCGCGACGCCCTGGAACTAAAACCGCCCCAACAAGTAAATCGGCTTCCGAAACGACCGCTTCTACTTGCAGGGAGTTACTGTAGAGCAGCTCAACTCTGGAGCCAAAGAGGGTTTCCAGATACGCCAACCGCTCGACATTCACATCCAAAATCTGGACGCGGGCACCCAGTCCTACCGCCATTCGAGCCGCTTCGGTGCCAACGACACCGCCGCCTAAAATCACCACGTTACCCGGTCTGACACCGGGAATACCGCCCAGAAGAATCCCCCGACCTCCTTGATGGCGCTCCAAAAACTGTGCCCCGAACTGTACGGAGAGGCGACCGGCGATAATGCTCATGGGGGTGAGCAGGGGCAATTTTCTATCGGGGAGTTCTACCGTTTCGTAAGCGATCGCGCTGACGCCACAATCAATCAGATGCTCGGTCAACCCCCGATCGGCTGCCAAGTGCAAATAAGTAAACAGCATCTGCCCTTTCTGGAGAAACTGGTACTCTGGCTTCAGTGGTTCTTTCACCTTAACCACCAGTTCTCGGTTCCAAGCATCCTTCGCTTCTAGGACAATTTTTGCCCCGGCAAGAATATAATCTTCATCAGAGAAGCCAGCACCATTACCAGCCGCGGATTCTACAAAAATCGCGTGACCGTTTTCACTGAGTACCCGGACGCTACTAGGACTTAACCCTACCCGAAATTCACGATCTTTGGTTTCCTTGGGAACGCCAATTTCCATTTATATACCTCAAATTGCTCGGCTATCTATTGAATTGACTATAGGTGCCACACCTGGTGACTTGTTGCATTGGGAGTTACCTCCCTGAAGGAGCGAGTGAGAAATTGGACTGACAACTTCTCAAGTAAAACGGTTTTTGGTTTGGGTAATTCGCGCATCGATCGGGAGGGGCAGCCGATCGGGAATGAGGTATCGAATGAGGTATCGATCGCTCCCCTCTCCCTTTACTCCTGAAGTCTCTTTATTCCTGAAACTCTCTCTCGCCCCTGATCCCCATCATTACTTATTTATTTAGGAGTCCCAAAAATTTTCGGATTACTTCACAAAAATGCTGCAACAATCAAGACGGCTACCTTATCCAAAGGATTTGGAAACACCAATATGACGATGCAAATTAGCGGACGGAATCAACTCAGGGGTAAAGTGACTGCGATTCAACTGGGTGATATCCTCGCCGAGGTGACAATTCAGGTGGGAGATAACTTAATTGATGCGGTGATTACTCGTCGTTCGGCAGAAAATCTGCAAATTTCAGTTGGCGATGAAGTGAGTGCCCTGATCAAGGCGACCGAAGTCATGGTGATCAAAGAGGTTGATTAGCAACTGTGTTTGCTTTGCTCTTGACTCAAGGCTTAGCACCTCTACAATAGAAGACAATCTATAACGAATTGTAAACCTCTGAAGGGGCAAGGATTGCCAAAGCCATGACACAACTTCAACCTACGACCACTCCTAAGCTGGAAGAACCCAAGTTAGGCTTCAATGATTACGCAGAGCGATTGAATGGTCGAGCCGCAATGATCGGCTTTTTGCTAATGGTGCTCATTGAATATGTCACGGGTCAAGGAGTGCTATCTTGGCTGGGCTTGCAATAAAAAAGCGCTCTTCTTTTGTCTAGTCCTTCGGAATCGGCAACCCGTACAGGCTTTCCTCGGTCTAGCACAACAAGTACAAGAATTTGTCTCAGGATACAGGATGTAGGGTTCTGCCCTTGCCGAAGGGTGGGATGAAGGATGAAGTTTAGAATCCAAAAATGATTCTGACTTCTGCCGCCTGACTCCTGACTCCTGAATGAGATAACCTGAAATTAGATTAAAGAATAACGGAATAGAGCAAGTCGTGATGAATGCTTTGTGGCCTAGATTTTTAAAGTCAGCCTATCGTAAAGAGCCAATTTCCAGCTTTGTGGTAATCGTTGGTGCTGTAGATGCAGTGATTGGCGGCGTAGATGAAAGCTGGGGTTTGTTTAGTTTCGGAGTGTTGACAGTAGGGGCAGCGATCGCTCTGCGTTGGTGGCAAACCCAGGGTAAAGAAGTCGAACCAATCCCCCAAACGGCAAAACACTTTCTTCCCCCCCCAACCTCTCGTCCTGTCCTGCCCATGCTGAGTAACTCCAAACACCATCCAAAACCGTAACCCTTTGGGTGGGAGCTTCCGAAAACCATGATTGGCACTTCTGTTTCAATTGAATGGCTTAAAATCGGTGAAGTTGCCGCTCGGAGTGGTCTGCCTGTCAAAACCATTCGCTATTACGAAGATATTGGTCTGTTAGCACCGACGGTGAAGCGGACACCTTCCGGCTATCGTCTTTTTAATCGTGAGATTGTTAATCGACTGGCATTCATTAAGCGATCGCAAGCACTCGGACTCACTCTCAGCGAGATTCAAGAAATTTTAACAGTTCACGATCGGGGGCAGTTACCCTGCGGTGCCTTGAAGCAGCTTCTGCACGCGAAAGTAGAGGCGATCGCAGAACAAATTGAATCGCTAGAAATCCTCAAGAGCGAGCTAGAAGGGTTAATCTCTGGTTGGCAAGACCGACCGCCCGCTCACCACATCGATCATACTATCTGCCCCAATATTCAATCAGCACCATGAAACCTCCGGCTCGGAAGGCAAAAGTCAAAAGGCATTTATACAAAGAAAAAATTCTGAGTTTTGCATTTTTACCTTTTAGCTTTTATTGTTTCGCCCTTGCCAGTCAGCCTCTCCCAGCCGCCGCCAAAACAATAATCCAGGAAGCTGAAGCTGTTCCGTCTGACGCCCCCCAAAACCTGCCTCCTGAAGCTTGGAGAAACGTTCAACTCCTCCGCACCCTCAAGGGTCACAACGCGACAATTGATTCCTTGACCTTCACCCCTGATGGAAAATTTCTCATCAGCGGGGGGAGCGACAATGACGGCAGAATAAAATTTTGGTGGGTGAGAAGTTGGAAAGAAGTGGGTAGCCTCAGGGCGCATAGTCAGGCAGTGATGACCCTTGCGATGAGTCCTAATTCAGAAATTCTGGCGAGTTGCAGCAATGACTCCTCGCTGAATTTATGGAATTGGAAGACTGGAAAATATACCCGGACTTTTCTGGATCATACGAGTAATATTCTGTCAGCGGCGATTACCTCGGATAGTGAAATGCTGGTGACGGGTGCTTTGGATGGGATTCGAGTCTGGAATTTGAGAACGCAGCGCCCGATTTACAACCTGGTGCGTTTCGATAACCAAACTTATGCAGTTGCCCCAAATCCCAATGGGGAGATTCTAGCAAGCGGCGGCAAAGATACTGCGATTAAGGTCTGGGATCTCCAGAATGGAAGATTTCTTGACTCATTGTCGGGACATAGCGGTGCAATCAGTACTTTAGCGTTCACGCCGGATGGAAGTACGCTGATCAGTGGCAGCTACGATCGCACCATCAAAGTCTGGGATTTTAATAGCGGACGATTGCTTTACACCCTTTTAGGGCATACAGGTTGGATTCGGGCGATCGCGATCGCTCCTTCTGGACAAGTTATGGCTACCGCGAGTCAGGATGGAGTCCGCTTGTGGAACTTGAGAACGGGCGAACTGATTGCTTTGCTGGTCGGACATTCCGATTGGGTGAAATCGGTTGCCTTTAGTCCTGACGGGCGAACTCTGGCGAGTGGGGGTTTTGACAGAACCATTAAAATTTGGCAAGTCGGCTCTGTTCCCTAAACATTCATTAAGTGTGCGATCGCGGCAACTTTTAGTTCGGTTTATGGGAAAACTAAGTTCAGTTCCATCTGAGACGAAGGAAGTAAACCAAAGTGTTGACTCACAATCGCGACAAAGGAAAGAGCCTAAACGGATACGAGTGGGCAGAGGCGGGTTTCTTCAATCTCTCGCTGGATCTGCTTTGTATCGCCGGACTTGATGGCTACTTCAATCACCTGAACCCTGCCTGGGAAAAAACTCTGGGTTTTACGAAGGAAGAACTCTTAAGCCAATCGTTTATGGAGTTGGTTCACCCGGAAGATTGGGAAGCAACCATCACCGAAGCGCAGAAGCTTGCTACAGGCGCGGAAACAATCTCTTTTGAGAACCGCTACCGATGCAAAGACGGCTCCTATAAATGGCTATTATGGACTTCTGCGGTCTCCACTGAAGAAGGTTTGCTGTATGCAGTGGCTCGTGACATTAGCGATCGCAAAGCGGCTGAAGAAAAACTCCTCAATTTAAGAGCTGTCTTGGAGAATGCCGTCGAAGGAATTTCCCGGCTAGACACTCAAGGGCGCTACGTTACCGTTAATAAAGCCTACGCCAATGCAGCGGGTTACGAACCTGAAGAAATGATTGGCATGGAATGGCAGCGAACGGTTCATCCGGAAGAGATCGACAAGCTGATCGCTGCTTACCACAAAATGTTGGTGGATGGCAAGGTAGAAGCTGAAACGAGAGGCATCCGTAAAGATGGCTCTATTTTTTATAAGCAAGTGGTGATGATCTGCGATTACGACCAAGAGCAGCGATTTATCGGTCATCACTGTTTTATGAAAGACATCACCGAACGTCACCGAACCGAACAAGAGCGATCGCAATTAGCTAATCACATCCAATTGCTGCTGCAATCGACCGGGGAAGGCATCTACGGCATAGATTTACAGGGACGTTGTACCTTCATCAACAAAGCGGCGGCTCAGATGCTGGGATACCAGCCGGATGAAGTGATGGGCAAGGATATGCACGAGTTAATCCATCACAGTCGCCCCGATGGCTCCTTCTATCCCAGTGTTGAGTCTCCGATTTTTTGTGCTGTTCGCAACAGGAACAGTTGCCGAATCGACAACGAAGTTCTATGGCGGCGGGATGGAGCTGCTTTTGCTGCCGAATATTCGGCTTATCCGATTTTTGAGGGAGAGGAAATCAAAGGGGCTGTTGTCACCTTCGTTGATATCAGCGATCGCAAGTTAGCAGAGTCAGCACTCAAACAGGCGAATGAAGCCCTCGAAATCCGAGTCGAGGAACGCACCGCCCAATTAAGGCATACCCTCCAGCAGCTAGAAGACGAAATAACTGAGCGCCAGCGGGCAGAGAAAGCTTTATACAAAGAAAGAGAATTCTTAAATGCATTGCTGAATAACTTGGCAGACGGCATTGTCGCTTGTGACGCCAATGGAGTTTTAACGCTATTTAATCGAGCGACACAAGAGTTTCATGGGTTGCCGGAACAAGCTCTTTCTGCCGAGCAATGGGCTGAACATTTCGATTTATATCTGCCTGATGGGAAAACACTGATGAAAACGGAAGATATTCCGTTGTTTAGAGCGTTTCGGGGAGAGACGGTTCGGGAAGTAGAAATGATCATCGCCCCGAAGCAAGGAAAAATCCGCACCTTACTAGCTAGCGGACAAGCGATCGTTGATGCTCAAGGAAAAAAACTAGGTGCAGTCGTGGCGATGCACGACATCACCGAGCGCAAGGAAGTAGAAGCGGCTTTACAACAGAGTGAGTTACGACTCAACAGTATTCTAAATTGCCTTAAAGATTTGGTGTGGTCTATTTCAGCCACCACCTATAAAACGCTGTTTATGAACCCAGTGGCTGAGAAGTTTTATGGGCGGTCTTACTCGGAGTTCTTCAACAACTCCAACCTCTGGCTGGAGGTTATTCATCCAGAAGATCGCGAACTCGCCCTTGCCTATAACCACAGGGTTATGCAAGAGGGCAATGGTGAACTGGAGTACCGAATTATCCGACCCGATGGCGAAGTGCGATGGGTTTACAGTCGAGCCTGGATGATTTATGACGAGCACGGTACTGCTACCCGCATGGATGGTCTGTCCACCGATATCACAGATCGCAAGCAAGCTGAGGCAGCTCTGAGCGAAAGCGAGTCGCGGCTCAACAGCATTCTAAATTCGCTGAAAGACGTGGTGTGGTCTGTTTCAGCCAGCACCTTTGAAGTGCTTTACCTCAACCCAGCGACCGAGAGTGTTTATCAACGCCCAAGACAAGATTTCTTTGACAACCCCCAAGTGTGGTTTGATAGCATTCACCCCGAAGATCGCGATCGCGCCTTTGAATACAACCGTCAGGTTATAGTCGAGGGCAGCGGTGACATAGAGTACCGAATTCTCCGACCCGATGGCGAAGTTCGTTGGGTTCGTGACAAGAGCCGGGTGATTTACGATGAAACCGGGAAAGCTATTCGTATAGATGGTTTAACTTCTGACATTACCGAGCGTAAACAGGCAGAAAAAGCTCAGGCAAGACTGACCGCAATCTTAGAAGCAACACCTGACTTCGTAGGCATCGCCAATGCAGAAGGACGCGCCTTATACGTCAACAAGGCCGGTCGCCAAATGATAGGAATTGGCGAGAATGAGGATATCACAACGATGTATATCCCCGATTTCATGGCAGCTTCAGTCATCGACGGGATTCTGAACGAAGGGTGGCAGGCTGTTGTCAGAGAAGGTATTTGGAGTGGCGAATCAGCGTTGCAGCACCGGGATGGCAGAGAGGTTCCTATCTCCCAGGTATGGATGAGCCATAAATTAGAAAATGGGGAGGTTGAATTTTTCTCTACGATCGCCCGCGATATCACTCCTGCTAAGCGGGCAGAGGAAGCCATCCGCCAAAGCGAAACTAGACTTGGAGAAGCTCAAAAAATTGCCCATATCGGCAGTTGGGAATTCGATCTGGCGACTGGAGAAATCGCTTGGTCGGAGGAACTATTCCGCGTGTGGGGTATGGAGCCGAACCAACCCGTACCGACTTACGAAGAGTTGGTGCAAAAAATTTATCCAGATGACCGGGAAGTTTTTGTAAAAGCAGTTGAGCTAGCAATTACTGAAGGCAAGCCCTACGAATTCGACAATCGCACTTTGCGTCCTGATGGTTCGATTGGATATATGTTCTCCAAAGGGCAACCGATTATCAACTCTGAGGGTCGGGTCATCAAGCTATTTGGAACAGGACTAGACATCACCCAGCGCAAGCAACAAGAAGAAGCCCTACGACAAAGCGAAGAACTATACCGCGCCCTTGCCCGAAATTTCCCCGACGGTTCGGTGGCTTTATTTGATAAGGACTTGCGCTACCTGCTGGCAGATGGAAGCGAATTAGCCGCCATCGGGCTTTCCAAAGAACTTATGGAAGGAAAAACCCTATGGGAGGTTTTTCCTCCAGACACCTGCGAAACTGTGGAACCGATGTATCAAGCAGCATTAGCTGGTGCCATGACGGTTTCTGAAATCCCCTATGGCGATCGCACCTATCTGGTGCAAATTCTGCCCGTCACCAACCAGCAGGGAGAAATCTTTGCGGGGATGACGTTGACGCAAAATATCAGCGATCGCAAACAGGCAGAGGAGGCGTTGCGGCAGCGGGAAGAACAATTGCGCCAGATTCTTCAGAATATGCCAGTTATGATGACTGCCTTCGATGCAGACGGAAACATCACTGTCTGGAACCGCGAGTGCGAAAGGGTTGCAGGCTACAGTGCTGCGGAAATTGTTGGCAATCCCAAAGCACTGGAGTGGGTGTATCCAGATCCCGCCTATCGCACATCAATGCTGACCATCTGGGCTGAACTTGGCAATAACTACCGTAACTGGGAATGGGAAATCACAGCTAAAGATGGAAGTGTCAAAACAGTAGCATGGTCGAATATCTCCGAGGGATTCCCCATTCCCGGCTGGACCACTTGGGGCATTGGTGTGGACGTAACCGAACGCAAAGCCGCTGAAGAAGCTCTAGCAGAGAAAGCTTGCTTAGCCGCGTTTCGTGCGGATGTAGACACTGCGCTGACTCAGGGCGATCGCTTGCAGGTGATACTGCAACGCTGCACCGAGGCTGTAGTCCAACATCTCGATGCCGCGTTTGCAAGGCTATGGACGCTTAACAGAGCGGAGAATGTATTGGAGTTGCAAGCGAGTGCGGGGATGTATACCCACCTTAATGGCTCTCATAGCCGCGTACCCGTTGGTCAATTTAAGATCGGCCTAATTGCCCAAGAGTGCCAGCCCCACCTGACCAACTCTGTGATTGACGATCCTCGTGTTGCTGATAAAGATTGGGCAGAAAGAGAGGGCTTGATCTCCTTCGCTGGTTATCCCCTGATTATCGAAAACCAGATATTAGGGGTTATCGCCATGTTTGCCCGGAAACCGCTTACCGAAGCTACGCTGGGGGCGCTAGAATTTGCAGCGGACGAGATTGCATTAGGTGTTAAGCGCCTACAGGCAGAGGAGGCGTTGCGACACTCGGAAGCACGATTTAGACAACTCGCTCAACGCGAGGCACTGCTCAACCGTTTGTCCAGCGATATCAGGAACTCCCTTGATGTCAGTACCATATTAGGAACGGCTGTGCAGGAGATCCGCAATTTGTTGCAGATTGACCGATGCCTGTTTCTTTGGTATCGACCATCAGCAGAACAACCAGTCTGGGAAGTGGTAAAAGAAGCGAAGATACCCACCCTGCCTAGCTTGCTGGGTCAATACCCAGCCCCAGCAAGTTCGCTAACTCAAAAGTTCACCAACTTGGAAATCCTCCAAGTTGACGATCTTGCAAACGCCAGCGATCCAGCCGAACAGGAACTCTATAGTGCTTCGGGCTACAATGCTATCCTATCGCTGCCAATTCAAGCTCCTTCTGGTGAGATTGGTGTGGTCAGTTGCATCCATCATCGTGGTTCTCGGTCTTGGAGTGGCTCGGAGGTGGAACTGCTGCAAGCGGTAACTGACCAACTCGCGATCGCGCTTTTCCAAGCCGAACTCTACACGCAAGCTCAAGACTCTGCACAGCAAGCTCAAGAAAAAGCTCACCAGCTACAGCAAACTTTGCACCAGTTGCAACAAACTCAAAGTCATCTGATTCAAAGTGAAAAAATGTCCAGCCTCGGTCAGATGGTTGCTGGTGTTGCTCACGAAATCAACAATCCTGTCAACTTCATCCACGGCAACCTCACCCACGCAAATCAATACAGCCAAGATTTACTGAATCTCCTCCAGCTTTACAAGCAGCACTATCCCAATCCAGTTCCGGAAATTCAAGATGAAATCGAGGCGATTGACCTTGATTTTGTGGTAGAAGACCTCCCGAAAATCCTGGGTTCGATGAAGATGGGGACTGACCGCATCCGTCAGATTGTTCTGTCGCTGCGGAATTTCTCGCGCTTGGATGAAGCCGCCATGAAGGCAGTGGATATTCATGAAGGGATTGATAGCACCCTGCTGATCTTGCAAAACCGACTGAGAGCCGCCCCCAACTATCCCAGCATTGAAATTGTTAAAGAGTATGGCAATCTACCGCTGGTGGAATGCTACGCGGGACAGCTCAATCAAGTGTTTATGAACCTGCTCAACAATGGGATTGATGCCCTAGAAACGCAGCCCGAACCGAGAATCATTACCATTCGGACTGAAGTGGGACGTGGGAAATCCCTTCCTGACCCTTATGTTTTGATTCGGATTGCTGATAACGGCCCAGGGATGACCGAGCCAGTAAAAGCTCGCCTATTTGATCCCTTCTTTACGACTAAACCTGTCGGGAAGGGGACTGGTTTAGGTTTATCGATTAGTTATCAAATTGTGGTGGAGAAGCACGGTGGCACTTTAAAATGTGTCTCCAAACCAGGACAAGGAGCGGAGTTTTGGATTGAGATTCCCATTTCTCAAGGTCTAACTTAACTGGAATTCTGCACAAAAAAAGAGAGGGAAGTTAATCTTCCCTCTCCTCGAATCTTTACTATTTTCAGATTCACCCTGGTCTTTTAGCTTCTTCCGCAACATCTTCTGTTGCTTTCTAATCTGTCTCGCCCTAGCGGAGCCACCTTTCCCTTTGTCGTTTCGTCCCTCTCGGCGGGGAGATTCCCACCGCTTGAGTCGTTGAGTCATGGTCGTTCTCTTGTGTAAAGAGTGGGCAGGGAGAGAATCGAACTCTCACGATCTCACGATCGTCAGATTTTGAGTCTGATGCGTCTACCAATTTCGCCACCCGCCCTTGGGTTTAGCTTCACTATTATAGCCTATCGAATGCTGTTGTAGCAAGGCTTGATATTCTTGACTGCTAGCCCAACGGTCAATTTCCCGCGCCCGCAGGACGGGTACTGGGTGGCTGAGTTGGGCTGTCTGCGCTTGTTTGAGCATTTCACCCAGCTGATTTTTACTGATATCGTCGTAAGCTCTCGCTTGAGCTAAAAAGGCTTCCAGATTCAGCTGCGGCGCAAGAATGGGTGAACCTCCAGCCAGTTTCATTAAGACGGAACTGACGACTTTAGAGTCTTGAGTGGCGAGAAGTGCAGCGCGATCGCAAGTAAATTCTGCACATCGCAGCCACTGTAGCATCTGTCCCCTCAAAGTTTCAGCGATCGCTGCACCCCAAGTCGGAATTAATCCTGCTGCTAACACCATAATATTGACGGGTGTTAGGTACACTCCATGCTCGCATTTTAGGTGTCCCAGTTCGTGGGCGATGACTGCCTGAATCTCTTCGGGTGTCAGCAAATCGATTAAAGAGGTGTGCAACACAATAAATGGCTGCTTTCCTCGCATGGCAAAGGTGTAGGCGTTTGGCGTGGGTGAGGAACGGACATACAGTTGCGGGGGTTCCAAATCTAATATTTGGCACGCTTCTAACAGTAGTTTATGCAGATGAGGCAGTTGTTGTTCGCCTACGAGGACGCCCGCCGCTATATTTTCCAAATAAAAAAACTGTTCTGCGAGGGGACCAAGCAGATTTCTGACCAGGATATCCATTCCCGGCAGTTGTTTTAAGGCGTTAGTCGCTTCTAAATCTAAGGGATGGCGAAATTTATCTGCCGAGAGACCAATTAAGGGTGTCTTTGAAGGCAACATGGAGGAAATCTCAAAAAAAAGAACTAAAACAAAAGAATTGATTGATGCGGTGCTAATCTCAGGGCGATCGTGAGATTAGATATCCCAAATTAGTATAGCGAGGGCGCTTTGTTTTTGTTTCCAAACGGCGCACATAACTATGTTTTATTAATGCGATTTACAAAATATTGTACCTATTTTCTCTTCCTCTTCGCCCACAAATGGTATACTTTTATAATGGGATAGTTATGCTTTTTTTATAATGGTTAGTATTCCAGTATTTAAAATATATTATTCATATTTAATTAAATAATTATATCCTGAAAAGCCCTAACTTCTTCAATATTTTACTTTCAAAGTTAGGGATTCTGAGGACAATTTCCAATTAGGTAAACAACCAGTTTTTTACCCGATTTAAACCCTTCCAGTCGGGTTTTCTCGCTAATCCATCCTCAATACTTTCTTGGATATCAGGGCGTAATTCTGGATTAATCGCCAGAGATCGCTGAGCCTCTTCAATGTGTTGCCGGACGCCGGTTTTCCCTTCTTCAAGCATCGCCAGAACTAGGTTAATGTGAGCCTGGGGATCTTGGGGATTTAACTTAACCGCTTTTTGAGCGGCTTTGTAGGCCAGAGTGGCTTGATCGTCTAATAGATACAGCCACGACAGGCAAATCCAGGCAGCAGTGAGTTTGGGGGCGCGATCGCAAATATCCTTGAAAACAGGAAGCAAAGTATCCGGGCCTTCTCCCGCTTTATAGCGTTCTAGGCCATTGTCAAAAAGGTCGTTAATTGGCTCGGTCATTTCTGAAAGATGAAAGATGTTAGCGATCGCGTAGCGGATGGCGGGCTAGATAGCGACGCTCTCTTCGCCGGATGCGTTATTTTACGGGGCAATGGGGGGTTGAATCCACCCTTATCTGGAAAGCAGGCGGGATACCTGCTTTCCAATCAGAAGTTTTTACAAACTGTAGGCCAAGCTTGAACTTAGACACCAAATGCAAATGACTTAGACTCCAAATGACTTACCGCAGCCACAGCTTTGAGCAGCATTGGGGTTTGTAAATTGGAAGCCACCGCCAATCATGGCATCGCTATAGTCCAGCATCAGACCATAGAGGTATAGCATACTCTTGGGATCGCAGACAATTTTGAAGCCATCGTAGTCGTAGACTTCATCGTTTTCCCGAATTTGACTAGGCTCTTCAAAATCCATCATGTACGACATTCCAGAGCAGCCACCTTGGCGGACGCCAACTCGCAGGCACAGATCCTTGCCTTGTTTCTCCCGCAGAGAGAGAACGTGTTTGAGGGCAGATTCGCTTAACTGGATGCCGCGTTTTTGCGATTGAGTAGCTTGTGTCATGGCGCTCTCGACTCCTAATTTGGTGTTTTATCTAGACGACTTGAGGAAGCCAGTCCACTAGGTCAATTTTATCGAAGATTCTTAACTTAACCGCAGACCGGCGAAGCGAAAAGCTTTTTATTATTTATGTTAACGATTAGGCGTTGGGGTTAGATAGAGCGATCGCGCAAGGATTGTATTGTGGTGCTTTCATCACTGCCAAGCATTAGTTTATAGGAGGACGGCAGAGGGGCGATTAGTATTTAAAATGAGGATCTGCAAAGCGCACGGTGTGTTGTTCCCCCAGTTGGCATAGTCTATGTCTGTTCTCACTCGCTCCACGTCTCGTCGGCTGCAAACTTTACAACAAATTCCTAGCGTCTGGGAAGGCGATCGCCGTCGATTATCTGCTGGGATGGCGCAAAGCTTAGAGTCGGATACTCAGACAGACAGCGAATGCATTGTTTGGGTGGATGGCGTCGAAGGAATGGTTCGAGCGATGGATGTCGTAACTTCCGAGACTGGGCCGGAAGCCGTTGTTCGCGCCCTGCTGCGAGCAATGGAACATCCCCACAGCCCTGCCAAGCCATCCCGTCCTCAGAAAATTGTAGTCCGACACAGAGAACTTCAGTTCTACCTGCGGGGTGTTCTTCAGGATCTAGACATTGCTGTTGATTATGTACCAGAACTGCCCCTGATTGACGAACTATTTCGCGGGTTCCAAGAAATCACCAGCACTCGCCCCCCCAAACTACCGCCTGAATATGCCGAGTTACTGGTGCAAAAAGCTTATGAGATTTGGGACGATGCACCTTGGGAACTGCTTGCCGACCACCAGATTATCTCAATTGAGCTAAACCAGTGGGATGTGGAGACGCTGTACGCCTCGGTGATGGGAATGCTCGGCATGGAGTACGGCATTTTGTTGTATCGCTCTCTGGACTCTCTGAAACGGTTTCGCTCGTCGGTTTTGGCAAAAGAGTCTTTTGAGGAGCTAGAAGAAGCATTTCTAGGGCAAGATTGCTTGTTTGTCACCTTCGAGCAGGCTGAAGATTCCTTAGACGAAGATGAAGAGGACGAAGGCATTGATTTAGCTGACTTGCCGCTTTCAGAAATTCAACCCAATTTCGGAAATGTGCATCCGTTAGAGGGGATGCGACCCTTTTTATATGAGGAAGAAGCGATCGCAGTTTACGTGGCACTCGAAGCCCTCCATCGCTTTTTCCGAGCATCCAATCGGCAGCTGGCAGCAGAGAAATTCCCTACCTTGAGCAAACGCTACCGCATCGCCGCGCCGCTAGAGGCGGATCTGCAAAAATCGATTCCCGTTAAGGTGGCAACGGTTCCCGATGTGGCGACGGAACTGTTTGACATGGCAGAGGTGGCAGGGTTGGCAGAGGAGGAAGACAGCGATCTCGAAGAGATGATGCTGCCCCTGCGGGATGACTTAGTGCCCAAAGATTCTTTCCTCAGCTTGGGGATGATGACTTGGGAGAAAGTAGAGTTGCTGCGTAAAACCGTTGATTGCTATCAAGCGAAGGAAGCGATCGCGGCGGGAGAGGGAATGCCAGTGGTTTTGATTCAAACTTCCCGTCCCAAGGCAAAGGAATTGATTGAGCAAATCCAAAGCGCGGGAGGGTTAAAGGGAATTTGCTTTAATCCGGGAGAAGATCCTTTTGAAGGCGATCGCTATGACTTGGGAATTCTCCAAACAGAAAATGGCAATATGTACCTGTTTGGTGAATTTCAAGAAGACGATCCGATTCATAGCGAAGCTCGTCGCAAATGGGATCAGCGTTGTAAGAAAACCAAAGGCTACTGCGGCTTGATTGTGGCTAGGGGGCTAAAAGGCGCATCTAGGGGAAATCCTCAGCTAGGCGACATGATGGCTTTATTTGAAGCGCGATCGCTCTCTAGTAAAGATTTAGGATTGGGGATGCTCCAGCTGATGCCCCAGTTTGAGTTCGAGTAAAGCGGCAAAGGGCTAGAGGAGATGGGGAATTCGCCGTGAGCGATCGCCAATACCCAATTCCTTAATCCAGGCGATGAAAATCGGTAATCTTCTGCTGTCACCTGTTAAACTTTGTAAAGAAATTGAGAAGGACAGATGGCATGCGGGTTGCAATCGTCGGGGCAGGATTGGCTGGAATGGCAGCGGCAGTCGATTTAGTCGATGCCGGTTGCGAAGTCGAAATCTTTGAGTCTCGTCCGTTTGTGGGGGGTAAGGTCGGCAGTTGGGTGGATGCCGACGGCAATCACGTTGAGATGGGATTGCACGTCTTTTTTGGGAACTACTACCAGCTATTTGAATTGATGAAGAAGGTGGGGGCAGGTGACAATTTGCGCCTGAAAGAACATATCCACACCTTTATCAATCAAGGAGGCGTCACAGGTGCCTTGGATTTTCGCTTCATCACGGGTGCGCCTTTCAACGGATTAAAAGCATTTTTTACAACATCGCAGCTGTCATTGCAGGATAAAGTACAGAATGCGATCGCCCTTGGCAGCAGTACCATCGTGCGCGGCTTGGTAGACTTCGAGGGTTCGATGAAAACAATTCGCGCTCTCGATAAAGTTAGCTTTGCCGATTGGTTTCGCAGTCACGGTGGCAGTAATGGCAGCATCAAGCGGATGTGGAACCCGATTGCTTATGCACTCGGATTTATTGACTGCGAAAATATTTCTGCTCGTTGTATGCTGACCATCTTTCAGATGTTTGCTGCTAGAACCGAGGCATCGGTGCTGCGAATGCTGGAAGGTTCTCCCTCCGAGTATCTGCACAAGCCGATTATTGATTACATAGAAGCCAGAGGCGCGAAAATTCATACTCGTCGCCGGGTACGAGAAATTCAATATAGCGGCGAAGGCAACGAGACGCGCGTGACTGGCTTAGTGGTTGCACAAGGAGAAACTGAAGAAACCATCACCGCCGATGCTTATGTCTGCGCCTGCGACGTGCCCGGAATTCAGCGCGTTTTGCCGCAAGCATGGCGTCAATGGTCGGAATTTGACAATATTTATAAGCTGGATACAGTGCCCGTCGCGACAGTGCAGCTGCGGTTTGATGGCTGGGTGACTGAGTTGCACGATGCCGAAGAAAGACACCAAGTGCATCATGCTGCCGGAATTGATAATCTGCTTTATACAGCGGATGCCGACTTTTCCTGCTTTGCAGATTTAGCTTTAACGAGTCCCTCTGATTATTACCGCGAAGGACAAGGTTCGCTGTTGCAGTTGGTGCTAACGCCGGGAGATCCGTTTATCAAGGAAAGTAACGAAGCGATCGCTCAACACGTCCTCAAGCAAGTACACGAGCTATTCCCTTCCTCCCGCGACTTGAACATGACTTGGTACAGCGTGGTGAAGCTGGCTCAGTCTCTTTACCGCGAAGCCCCTGGCATGGACCCCTATCGTCCTCCTCAGAAGACGCCGATCGCCAATTTCTTCCTTGCAGGTAGCTATACTCAGCAAGATTACATCGATAGTATGGAAGGGGCAACCCTGTCTGGGCGTCAGGCAGCAAAGGCGATTTTAGAAAATGTACAGGAAATAAAGGGTAAGAGCCAGTTGTCGGCAGTTTAGGGGAATAAACCGAAAAAACGCTGCATAGTGCGAAGGAAAAAAGAAGTAAATGGCTGAGTGGCTAGAGCATAGCGTGCAGGTAGAGGTGCCGGTTCCCATTGACGAGGTGTGGAACCTCTGGTCTGATCTGGAGCAAATGCCTCGGTGGATGAAGTGGATCGACTCGGTTACAGTTCTGGATAATGACCCAACCTTGTCGCGCTGGAAACTTGCCACGGGTGGCTTAGAATTTACTTGGCTTGCCCGTATCGTGAAAAAGGTGCCCAACCAGATTATCCAATGGGAATCTGTTGGTGGATTACCCAATCGGGGTGCGATTCGCTTTTATGACCGACACGGCAGTAGCATTGTTAAGCTAACGGTGGCTTACGCCATTCCCGGTTGGCTGGGCAGGTTAATGGATAATCTCTTCCTGGGGCGCGTTGTCGAATCGACTATCCAAGCCGATTTGGATCGGTTTCGAGAATACGCCATTAACTCCCAAGCTAAAACTCAGTAGTCATCACCCCTTCTCAAAACTTTAGGGAGATTTTAGAGGGGTATATTGAGAAAGAGACGGAAGAGCGATCGCATTTTCCATCTTCGCGGTTCAAGAACTTTGCGGTAGCAGCGTGACAAACGCAATCACCAATCCGCCAAATAAGCACATCAAATACACGCCTAACAACAACAGCCTGGTTCCCCAACTGGAATGGGATTCCCGACAGCGTTGGGCAATATCTTTGACCATTCTGTACTTCTGAGCAAACGGTAGGGAACCGTAACCAGACTTTTTGAGCGTCAGGAAAATAGCCATCAGTACGCTATCAGAATCGTCAGTTGATTGGGGCAGTTCTCGCCGCAGGATCTTCAGAATCTTGGCACTGCGAAAGCTAGCAGGGATGCTAAACGCAATCAAAAATCCGAGGAAAAGAAAAATACCAGTCCCCGGACTCATGCCGATAAAAACTAGCAACCCGACGGCGAAAAGTTTGAACAAAACATCGGTGTAGGGATGGCGGGAAAATATTAATAAATCTAGGATGCGTCCTCCATCCAAGGGCAAGATAGGAAGTAGATTGAAGTAGTTAATAATGACCAGAAAGCTGATTACCTCTTGCAACCCTAAAGAACGCTGGAGAGAATCGGGAATTGCCAGCGCGATCGCAACTCCTAAGATTATCCCCGGAACCGGCCCCGCCAGCAAAACTAGAAATTTTTCCCGAATCGTCGCATTGTCTTTGCGTCCGGAAGCCGCAGCACCAAATAAGGGCAAGAAGAAAATCGATGTATCTTTATAGCCACAGCCTCTCATCGTCAAAAAGTGCCCTAGTTCGTGCAAAAACAGGACGCCGATGAGAATCAGCAGTGTCTGCAAGTCGAAAAATGGCGTGAACGAGATAGCAAACACGACCAAACTGCCAAGCAACAACCACGACTTTATCCCCTTTCTGGCACGTCCCCGTTCGATTCGTTCCATGCGGCGGAATCCCTCCACTTCCACCGCCGAAGGAATCTCCACATACCGATAGGGTTCTGTTTTTGCCTTTTGCGTCCACTTTTTGACCAGAGTTGTATACTTGCCGCTATCCCGCCCCATCTTGATAGCTGTTTTCATCGCAGCACTGAGATTGAGTTCTAGCAGTTCCGTTCCTCTAATCGGTGACAGCTGCCCTGATTTCACCAAGCTGTCTATGTAGGTGACATGATGCGATCGCAATCTCTCAATAAACGCTTTTGATGACATCGCGACGGGCGTTTTTGCAAGTGCCAAATGCTCAAGCTTGCCTTGATGGACTTGCCACTGCTCTTGGGTTTCCACCGCGTAAGGATCTTGGAGAATGGTATTGGGTATTTCTCCAATCACCCCGAAAGCCTGTCCATTCATCGTGTGTAATAGGAGACCATCCTCAAAAAAGGTAAGAAACTCGATCGTAAACAGCCTCACCGATTCCGGTAGGCTACGAATGTTTACATTAGCGAATGTTTTAAATGCCTCGTTGTATAGCACCATCCCCCAGCTTTTCGAGACATCCAGGTAAATGTCATTAAAGCTGAAATAGGAATGGAACTGAAACCCTAGCTTTTCAAGTTCTGGTAACGGAATCTCAAATAACTCTTTGATATAAGCAGGGATTTCCTCGCCGCTCCGAATTTCGTAATCGATGTACTGTAGAGTCAAGCCTAAAAGTCGCTGAAAAAAAATCAAGTAGCGGCACGCTACTAGCAACCCATAGACTGCTAATCCGTAAAGCAAATATTCCATTAACGGCCCAACCCTGTGTGTAGTTTGCTACCAGGCGGGGTCAACGTAGAGATTGATTGTTAATTGTTCGCACCCTGCCGGTACTGCTGTGATACAAGCACAGATGGTATGTCCGTCCGCTACCTCCACTTCGCAGGCGTGACACGAACCCATCAGGCACCCGGTGGGAATGAACACCCCAGCCCGTTCTGCTACCTGTAATAACGCTTCTCCTACCTCAGCGTCAACCGCAATCTCGTCAGGTAAAAAAAGTACACTTACGCTCATCAGTAGTTGGTAATGGGTAATGGGTATTTGCTAATGGGTAATGGGTGAAAAGCAATGACCCATTACCCATGCTTTAAGACAAAATAGGGTTTAAATCTAGGTGAGCTTCCACCGTATCTGCCAGCGAATCCAGAATGGTTTCTCGGTGTTCGCGGTAGTTGGCGACGCCTGTGGGGAGAGATGGAAGTCCCCGTTGCTGCCGTAGGTGATTTAACCAGGCTCTTCGCCAAGGGCCATTATCAAAAAGACCGTGGAGATAAGTGCCCACAACTGATTGAGTAGCATCGACAATCCCTAAACTCGGATCGTCAAATAGGGTTTTGTAGGAGTATTGCTTGGGTGCGTGTCCGGATGCCCCCATTCCTTCCTCTGAATCCAACAGCCGCGTGCGCCCTTGATGGATTTCATAACCGGCGACGGGTAAACCAGTTTGAGGATAGTTAGACGTTACGAGTCGTTGGCGGGCAATTTTTTGGGCGGTAATTACGGTTTTTACGGGTAACAGTTCCAGACCTTTGTAACGTCCGGTTTCACCTTCAATTCCTTCAGGATCGGCTAAAAATTTGCCTAGCATCTGGAAACCGCCGCAGATTCCCAGAATAGTCCCGCCTGCTGCCGCGTAATTTTGAATTGCCTGCGCCATGCCGGTTTTTTGCAGCAGCATCAAGTCAGCGATGGTGGTTTTGGAACCTGGAATAATCACGGCATCCGGATGTCCCAAGGGTTCTCTGGGGCTAATGTATTTCACCGTAACGCTGGATTCTGCTTCTAGGGGGTCAAAATCGGTGAAGTTAGAAATCCGGGGAAGGCGGATGATGGCAATGGTGAGATCGCTGTGAGATTTGGTCGTGCGACGCTCAAACAAATCTAGGGAATCTTCGGCGGGCAAAGCTTGATCGATCCAGGGAATGACACCTGCAACGGGAATGCCGGTGCGTTCTTCTAGCCAGGTGATGCCGGAGTCTAAGAGCGATCGCTGTCCTCGGAATTTATTAATGACAATCCCCTTAATCAGCGCCCGTTCTTCCTTCTCCAGCAACTCCAGAGTACCCACTACATGGGCAAAAGCGCCCCCCCGGTCGATATCCACGACCAGCAAGGTTGAGGCATTTAAATGCTTCGCTACCCGCATATTCGCCATGTCGCGGTGCTTAAGGTTAATCTCCGCTGGGCTACCCGCTCCCTCACAGACCAGTAAGTCAAATTCTTCGGAAAGACGTTGCAGCGATTCTTCAATTGCCTGCCAACCTATATCAAAATACTGCTCGTAGTACTCCGCAGCACCCACTTGCCCGACGGATCTGCCCTTGATAATCACCTGGGAAGTCATGTCCCCTTGGGGCTTAAGTAAAATTGGGTTCATCTCCACCCAGGGCGTGACTCCCGCAGCCCAAGCTTGCACTGCCTGGGCATAACCAATCTCTCCTCCAGTGGGCGTTACGTAAGCATTCAGCGCCATATTCTGCGCTTTAAAGGGAGCCACTCGCCAGCCGCGCCGAGATAGAATCCGGCAAAGTGCTGCGGTTAGTAGAGATTTTCCTGCGTGGGATGTGGTTCCCACGACCATAATCGCTTTCATTTTAATAGTTTGGGGTTATAGGGAAGAGCAGGCAAGCAGGCAAGCAGGCAAGCACGCGAAAGGCACAAAACAGAGGGGCAGGGAAAAATTCTTACTCAGTCCTCAGTCCTCAGTCCTCAGTCCTCAGTCCTCAGTCCTCAAAACAACCGGAACCAACGATTTAAGGCATTATAAAAGCGATCGCTAAGAGAGGGGGTAGGCCACGAACCACCCTGAAGTTCCCATTTTTCAACCAATTGGCGTCCCAAAGGCGTGAGGCGAAAACTATCGGTGATTCCTTGACCATCCACCTCTCGCCGCAGAATGCCTACCTGAATCAGCCACAACAGGGAACTTTCTGCGCCTAGTTCCCGCACAGGATGGCGGGTGTACTGGTGTTGGACGCCTGAAGCACCCGCGATCGCTTGCAGGGGAACGCTGGTTGAGCGCATCGCCGCAAACAAAGGCAGGAGGAAGGGCGAACAGCGCATCGCCCGTTCGGCACGGGATACACTGCCAGGGGAATATTGAATCGACTGGGAGTTTTTTGCCTCAACAGAATTCATCTCTTCATCTAATGTCAGGAAACAGCAGAGGATTAAAAATTGCCATCTAGTCAATATCGATTATTTATTAACCGACTTTTAGCGATCGCACCCACAAGCTTTATGGTTTTAGCTGTAGACGCTCTCCGGCGCGTCTCGTTAGGAGACTGACTGCCGTCATCCACCTTAGCTTAGCCCAAGCGGAATTTTAAAATATTGTAAAATTTGATTTTCACCAAACAATCATAACTGAGCAGGAAATAGAATTTATGGCTCTAGCAGTCGGTACAACGGCACCCACTTTCACCGCCAAAGATACCAATGGGAACACTGTCTCGTTGTCTGATTTGGCAGGAAAAACTGTGATTTTGTATTTTTATCCCAAAGATGATACACCCGGCTGTACCAAACAAGCTTGTAGCTTTCGAGATGCCTATGCAGACTATCAAGGCAAAGATATTGTAGTCTTGGGCGTTAGCAAGGATGATGAAGCGTCTCACCAGAAATTCACCGAGAAGTTCAATTTGCCTTTTCCCCTACTGGCAGATGTCGATGGCAGCATTATCAAAGCTTATGACGTTGAAGGAAGTAGCGGTTATGCCCAGCGCGTAACTTACGTGATTGATGGCACTGGCAAGATCGTTCACGTTGATTCCAGCGTCAACACGGGTAGTCATGCTCAGGATATCTTAGCGGCACTGGCTTCTTGAGCCGACGACTTTAGTCTCTAGAAATAATCCGAGAAGCCCGGTTTCCTTAAGGAAATCGGGCTTCTCAATCACAGGACTATTTGAATACTGATTAGTTATGGCGTCGAAGAGGCGGGTGTTACTGAGTTTACTGGAGTGACAGGTGCTACAGGTGCTGCCTGATTGGGAGTACCAAGAAGTTGTAGTTGTTGACGTCGGAACTGATCGGCGGCAGTATTCAGATTATTCTTCTGGTCGGTATTAAACTCGTCCATACTGCGAATGTTGCCCAAGGTGGCTCGATGCATCAAGTCAAAGACACCAGACGCACCGCCGTTATTCGTCCGAGAAAATGGGTCTGTATTTTGCTCTTGGAAAGTGTCTGCGGGACTGACCGCTCCTGGTTGCGACAGGGTTGATTGAGCCAGAGTCAATTGAGGCAGCAAGCAGGAGGCGAATCCCATGCCAGCCAGAACACCGAGAACCAGTTTAGTTTTTTTATTCATGACAATTTGGGGCGAAACACGCTACGAAAGTTGTGAGTTTTGAGTTTTGAATAAAGACGAAAAAATTGATCTCTATGTTCAACTTTATAACTCAAAACTCACTCAAGACTTGGTACTCATTACTCAAGACGATTCTTAAGCAAACCGACGACGCAGCAGGGGTTGAATTGTTAATAATATTACTGCATCAAAACCGAGAAGCACCAATATGGCAGTGCCAAAAGTTACAGTGCCCCAAGGAGCTTGCATTACCACGCTACTGAGTGCCCAATCACTGTGGAGATACAGATAACGAATTGGCTCAATCGCATAGCTGAGGGGATTGAGAGTTGCAACAACCTGCAACCAATTGGGCATGAAGGATAGAGGGGCGAGGGCTGTACTGGCAAACAGTAAAGGCAGGTTAGTAACAAAAATTACAGCAATCAGCTCGACGTGACCGGGCAAAGCGAAAGCTAAACCCAAACTCAAAGCGGTGACACCCAGAACCAGCAACAGAACAATCAACGCGATCGCGCCCAAGCCTAAAAGATTAGGTAAACCGGCTCCCAGAAAAGCGCTGGCTGCAACAATCACTGCCGCTTGGATTAAGCTCAACGTGACTATATAGATAGCTGAGGCAGCAACAATCGAAAATCGGGATGCCAGAGGAGCGACTAATAAGCGGTTGAGAAAGCCAAATTCCCGGTCAAACATCACCGGCAATCCAGCATTCAGTGCCCCGGCAAAGGCGGTAAAAACAATCACCCCGGCACCGAGAAATTGTCCGTAGCTCAAGTCATTGCCAAAAATGCCTTGAGGAGCATTTTGAAATAGCGCCCCGAATAGAACCAACCACATTAAAGGCTGGATGATTCCCGCCACAAGAGTCGAGGGACGCCGTTGCAATTGAATGAATAAGCGCTTCGTTAAAGCCAGAGTTTCTTGAATAAAGTCACTGACGAGGCTGGATGCAGCACCGGCATTAGATTTACCCGCTGCCTCTGGCTGCAACCGGATATCAGGTTTAGGAGGAGTTATCGTACTGCTCATATCAATTTCGGATGTTGAATGTAGGATTTTGGTAGCTTGGTGGTGTAAAAGCTGGCTCTACCGCATATTCTGCTTTTTCTCTGCCTTCGGATCGCGGCTACCCGCTGCTGCAAGTTCTGCATCCATCAGGGTTCTCCCCGTAGCGGCGAGGTAAACATCATCTAAACTAGGTCTAGCTTGGGCAATGCCAAAAATCGGTAAATTAGCGGTTTGGAGAGATTGCTGTATTGTCATCAGCGCGTCGCTTTGGGGCGTGACTACTAAATTGAGAGAATTCCCCTGAGCGTTATTGATGATTGCTTCTTGCACAAAGGGCAGAGATTGCAGCATATTTTTCGCTTTCTCTGCTTCTTCAATGGGAGAAAATTCGCGGATACGCAGGGTGATGCGATCGCCTCCCACCCGATCCTTCAACTCAGAAGGCGTCCCAGAGGCAATTACCACCCCTCGGTCGATAATCGCCACTCGGTCGGCTAAAGCATCAATTTCTTCTAAATAGTGGCTGGTAATCAGCACCGTTGTCCCGGATGCTCGCAACTGGCGCAAGAAATCCCACACGACTACACGGCTTTCAATATCTAGCCCTACGGTTGGTTCATCCAGAACTAAGACATCTGGCTGATGCAGCAACCCAGCGGCTAAGTCGAGGCGCTTGCGTAAACCGCCAGAGTAGGTGCCAGTTTTTTTATCAGCGTATTCTTGCAATCCCAAGACGCTCAGCACCGCCTCAATTCTCTGTTTCGCCACAGCACCGGGGAGGTGATACAGCGCGGCTTGTAGTTGCAGGAGTTCCCGCCCCGTCAGCACCTTATCTAAGGCGACCTCCTGAGCTACATAGCCCAAGCGTTGCCGTGCCCCTCTGGGGCTATCTACAACGGAGATGCCAGAAACTTCAATTTTGCCAGCATCGGGTTTTGTCAGGGTACACAAGACCCGCAGAGTTGTCGTTTTCCCGGCACCATTCGGCCCCAATAGACCAAAAATTTCACCAGGTTCTACCTGAAAGGAAACATTTTTAACGGCTTCTACTGAGCCGTAGCGTTTCTGAAGCTTTTCGATTAAAACAGCGGGAGCCATAGATGTCCCAAATTAACAAATCTAAACACTCTTTGTTTCTATTGTATTTCAATCCCTCATCAGGATTTATACTCCCACCGTACTGAATTCACCTATTGAAAGGCGAAAAGCCCGTACCATCCCAGGACGAACAGCGCCAGATAAGTATCCGTATAAGCGATCGCGCCCTTCCCTATAGTTGAGATAGAGAAAGCGCGATCGCTTTCAACGCAAAAACCCGCCTTGGCGGGTTTTTTTGTTTAGTCGCGATTTCTAATCGCGGGATCATTGCAAAATTGCGATCGCGCTGATGAATGTCTCTAGATGTTCAGCAACAAATGCAGTGAATTGATGCGTTACTGGTAAACTATCGACGACAATGCCGGTGCAGAGAAGCATCATGTAGAGGATGGAGTATTTAAACAGCGATCGCGCGACCTGTTTATCTCCAGGTGACTGCAATAGCTGCCACGCTTTCTTAATAAAGAGACTCCCCAGGATTGAGGCAATAATGCCATAAACAATACTAGACGCGCCCAAAGGATAAACCAGCAGCAACGTCATCGGCACCATAATCAGGGTGTAAAGCCAAATTTGCCGAGTCGTGACCACTTCACCTTTAACCACTGGCAGCATCGGAATGCCGACTTTGGCGTAGTCATCTCGAATCATTAAAGCTAACGCCCAGAAATGGGGAGGCGTCCACACAAACACAATCGCAAAAAGCAGCCAAGCTGCCCAGCTTAAGGTGCCGGTAACAGCTGCCCAACCCACAAGAGCCGGAATCGCTCCGGCTGCACCGCCAATCACGATGTTTTGCGTGGTGTGGCGTTTTAGCAAGTGGGTGTAGATGCCCATGTAGAAGACAACACCTGAGATTGCTAAGAGGGCGGACAGCAGGTTAGCGAAAACTGTCAGCAAGGTGAAAGAAAGACAAGCCAGGACAATTGCAAAAATTAGCGCATCGCGGGACTGCACCCGACCGGAAGGAATCGGGCGGTGGCGGGTGCGTTCCATTGCATAATCGATATCGCGATCGTAGATGCAGTTGAGGGTTTGAGCAGATGCAGCAGCGAGAGTTCCGCCTGCCATCGTCACCAATAACAACAGCGGGTCTACCTGTCCATCTGATGCCATCCACATACTCGCCGCTGTTGTGATTAGCAGCAAGGGGATAATTCGGGGTTTTGTCAGCTGGTAGTAACTTTGAATGACCTCTAGGAAGTTTTGGTGTCTGCGGGAGACATCGGTTCCAACTATCATTTCCTGCATTATTTATTTTTTTCCTAAGTGACCTAGCCTGCCGCAACGCGATCGCTCAAGGGTAAACGAGCGCAGGCTTTGTTTGTGGAGTCCCACCCTGAGGGGTGCGGATTGATGAAGAGCTATACGGAAGGGTTGGGAATGACACTGGCGCGATCGCGCAACGCCAAAACAGTAAAAGCAACAAGCGTTCCGAGTAAGGCGGCTCCGACTGCCTGGTGAGCGACGGTCAGTGGTTCTACTTGAAGGTGCAAGCGGAAGGTCGCCACACCGAGAATCACTTGTAACACCAGTAAACCACCACCCAGATTAGCCAGACGGCGCAGCATCGGGTGCAGTGCGGGTGTGCGCCATGCCAAAAGCACGACAGCGACGATCGCTAAAGTTGGGGGAACGACACCCGCAATGTGGCTATTCATCACCGTACACAACTCTTGCGCCCCAAAGCACTGATGGAGCGCCCAGCGAGAACCCACTAATCCACCTAGGAGGCTTTGTAGATAGACCAAAATTGCAGCCGTTAAACTCACCCACGGCAATTTTCCAACCGTGCCCGTGCCTTGATAAGGCAACAGTGCCGCGCCAATTATCAGGAGGGTGATGAAAAACAACAGTGCGGTTCCCAGGTGAGCAGTGACAATATCAAAACGCAGCAAGTGCGTTACGGTCAGCCCTCCCAAGACGCCCTGAAATACGACTAAAAAGAGTGCGAAGGTGGACGCCCAAGGCAGCCATTTGGGGAGCGATCGCTGATGCCACCAGGAAAGAACTGCTAGCGCGATCGCGCCGAAGCCGATTGCTGCCGCGTCCAACCTGTGAAACCACTCCAGAAACACCTGAAGATTCATCTGCGAAGAAGGCACCAGTTGACCGTAGCATAGAGGCCAATCCGGGCACGCCAGCCCAGCATTCATCACTCTTGTGGCACTCCCAATCGCCATCAAAACCAGCGTAGCGACGCCCAGCCGAAACACCAAGCGACGGATCTTGTCCCTTGGGTGGGAATCCTCCGGAGTGCGAACATCCTGATGAAGGACGGATTCTGTCATAGCGTTCAAAAAGCTAATTTTTCACCAATCAAATCAGAGTATCCGCTCAATTCCAACCTAGCATCTGAATGGAGGAAGATGACCGGCTCTAGCTACCACTCTAATGACCCCGTTGCATCATCAGCCACCGCTTTAGGAATTTCTTCCAATTGCCGAGATTTGGCGGAAATTGAGGCGAATTAGGGCAATGCAATAACCTCTGCGGCTAAAATTTTTAGATTTCTTCTAAATCAAGTATTTCATTGTAAAAAAGAATACTGGTATTCAAAGAGAAAACCGCTAGAATCCAGAAGCAATCTTCTAGCTCTAAATCCCGAATCCCTGACAGGGCGGGAGACGCCTCCCAGGATTCATCCTAGCGGAAATGGCTTTGTCTGCTGGTACCTTTCCTGAAAATGGCGGCGATCCCAAAAAAATTCCAAAAGATAACTCAGATTGGCTCACCTTTATGGGATCTCTGCCTTACCGTGGTTAATGAGGCTCTTACTGATTTCCTAAGATCGAACACAAAGGCAGCTTCACTTCGAGGCAGTCTAGATAGACCAAATCGGTCTGGGCATCAGCCCACACTGTTTTGTTTAGAATTGCACCAAATCCAAGACAAAGCCCGTGAAAATCCCAAGCTCGATATTAACTTTACTGGTTGGCATTGTGCTGACCCTTGTCAGCCTGTGGTACGGTCAAAACCACGGTCTTTTGCCGATAGCAGCCTCTGAGGAAGCAACCCTAATCGACAGGCTGTTTAACGCGATGATGACCATTTCCACAGGTCTGTTCCTGCTGGTTCAGGGAATAATTATCATTGCGGCAATTAGATTTCGGCAACGTCCTGGCGATGATACGGACGGGCCACCCGTGCATGGCAACGTTCCCTTAGAAATTTTGTGGACGGCGATTCCAGCGGTGATCGTCCTGGGAATCTCGATCTACAGTTTTGAGGTTTATGGTCAAATCGGCGGACTGAATCCGATGGATCATTCGGTTGCTCACGCTCCGAGTCATCAGCAGGTTGCCAAAATGCCTGGAGCGGCGATTGCAGCTACCTTAACAGAGGCTGAAAACGCCACGGACACTGAAAATCGCAATCAGCAGCTGCAAGATAAAGTCTTAGAAGACCCCGCTACGGCAAAAGTCCGCAAGGAGCTTCCTCAACTGCGGGATTCAGCCGATGTAGGCGTAACTTCCGGTCGCATTGGTCCCACACCTGACAAGCAAGGTCAAGATCCAGAATTTTATGTGAATGTTACGGGTCTACAGTTTGCTTGGCTTTTTAGCTACCCCGGAACCGATGTGACAGCGGGCGAATTGCATCTTCCGCTTGGACGGGAAGTGAAATTGAACATCTCGGCAAATGATGTTATACACGCTTTTTGGGTGCCTGAGTTTCGCCTCAAGCAGGATGCGGTTCCAGGACGCCAAACTGAGCTGCGGTTTACACCCAACAGACTCGGTGAGTATCCACTCATTTGTGCGGAACTCTGTGGTGCTTATCATGGAGTCATGAAGACAACGGTCATTGTTCAGACCCCCGAAGATTTCCAGAATTGGCTTGCCGAGCAGCAAGAAGTTGCCAGTTCGGAGGCTCTCGATCGGGCGGTGGCAGTAAACCCCGCAGAACGCTCAGATGCTGAGTTTTTGGCTCCCTACGCCAGTGAAATGGGGATCGATGCCGAAACTCTACACCCTCTCCACCACCACTGAGTAAGAGAGTGATGAGTGTTGAGTGTTGAGTTGTGAGTTAAAAAAGTTCTCGTAAAAATCTTTTATTTAATTCAAAACTCAAAATTCAAAACTCAAAACTCTTCTGACCCCCCTTAACTTCTGAATTTGAGATGACACAAGTAGAGCTTCAAGAAAAAGCAAATCTACCAGCCCACGGTGAACAACCGAAGGTAACGCATTGGCGAGAATACTTTAGCTTTAGTACCGACCACAAAGTGATTGGGATTCAATACCTGGTCACGACGTTTATCTTTTATTTGATTGGTGGAGTCCTGGCAACAGCCGTTCGCACGGAACTGGCAACCCCAGAGTCCGATTTTGTCGCCCCAGATGTTTACAACAGCTTATTTACGGTTCACGCGACGGTGATGATCTTCTTGTGGATCGTGCCTGCGGGAACCGGCGGCTTTGGGAATTACCTGGTGCCCTTGCTGATTGGAGCAAGGGATATGGCGTTTCCGAGACTGAATGCGATCGCTTTCTGGATCATCCCACCCGCTGGGTTGCTGCTGTTGAGCAGTTTCTTGGTCGGGGCACCCGGTGCGGGTTGGACTTCTTATCCCCCCTTGAGCGTTGTTAGTGGCAAACCCGGTGAAGCGATTTGGATTCTCAGCGTCCTGATCCTGGGAACCTCTTCCATCCTGGCAGCAATCAACTTTCTCGTCACCATCTGGAAGATGCGGACGCCAGGGATGGGGTGGAATCAAATGCCCTTGTTCTGCTGGGCAATGCTCGCCACTTCTGCATTGGCTCTCATCGCTACGCCAGTTTTAGCAGGGGCACTGATTCTATTATCCTTTGACCTGCTGGTGGGTACGTCCTTCTTTAACCCGACCGGGGGGGGCGATCCCATCGTGTATCAACACCTATTCTGGTTTTACTCCCACCCGGCGGTTTACATCATGATCCTCCCCTTCTTCGGGATGATCTCAGAAATTTTGCCGGTTCACGCCCGCAAGCCGATTTTTGGTTATAAAGCGATCGCTTATTCCAGTCTGGCAATCAGCTTTTTGGGGCTAATCGTCTGGGCGCACCACATGTTTACCAGCGGCACCCCTGCCTGGTTGCGGATGTTTTTCATGATCACCACAATGGTGATTGCTGTCCCTACCGGGATCAAAGTATTTAGCTGGTTGGCAACCATTTGGGGCGGCAAACTGCGCCTGAACAGCGCCATGCTGTTCGCAATGGGCTTTATCTCCATGTTTGTCATCGGCGGCATCAGTGGCGTCATGGTGGCAGCTGTGCCCTTTGATATCCACGTTCACGACACCTACTTTGTCGTGGCTCACCTGCACTACGTCCTCTTTGGCGGCAGTGTTTTCGGCATTTATGCCGGATTCTATCACTGGTTCCCCAAGATGACGGGGCGGATGCTGAACGAAACTTGGGGCAAAGTTCACTTTGTCCTGATGTTGGTTGGCTTCAATATGGCATTCCTGCCGATGCACAAGCTAGGTCTAGAAGGGATGAACCGACGGATTGCTTCGTATGACCCGAAATTTACCACTCTCAACGTGATCTGCACGATTGGGGCATACATCCTCGCCGTCTCCACCATTCCTTTCATTGTTAATGCCTGCTGGAGTTGGATAGCGGGTCCCAAGGCACCTGATAACCCCTGGCAAGGACTGACCCTAGAGTGGATGACAACCTCGCCCCCGCCACCGGAAAACTTTGAAAAAGACCCAGTGTTAGCCACCGGGCCATATGACTATGGGATGGGCGATCGCCGCACTCAAGTAGAGGTGCCCTTTGACGAGCCTCGAAATCCAGTCTTGGCTGCTGGCCCTGACTCGGCTCTCCGTGCCGATCCCGATCCCGCAGTGGCGGTGAATCCCGATGACCGCCAAGGAGAAAGTCACAATCGGTAATGGTAATCGGTAATCGGGAAACGATGACCCATTACCGATTCTCCACTACCCATTACGTATCCAACTCTTTCTAGAGGAGATTCATGCAAGGTTCAACGATTGACCCAGCGAAAACTGCCCTCAACTATCACCACAACTCAGAAGCGACTGTGGAAGCCCACGGCGTAGAACATCATGATTTCCGCATCCAGGGGCTGATTGTGTTTCTGATTGCGGAAGGCATGATCTTTGTCGGCTTATTTACCGCCTATCTCGCCTTTCGCGCTGTGGCACCCAGTTGGCCCCCGGAAGGAACGCCAAAGTTAGAGCTATTACTGCCCGGAATCAACACACTGATTCTGATTTCTAGCAGTTTCGTGATCCACAATGCGGATACTGCCATCAAAAAGAACGATGTGGCAGGTTTAAGGACTTGGTTTGCCGCAACTGCCCTGATGGGAGCGATTTTCCTGGGGGGTCAGGTTTACGAGTATACCCATTTGGAATTTGGCCTCAGCACTAACTTGTTTGCCAGCACGTTTTATGTTCTGACTGGTTTCCACGGTCTCCACGTTCTTTTGGGACTAGGGGCGATGATTGCCGTTTTGTGGCGCAGTTTAAAACCCGGTCACTACAGCAGCGAACACCACTTTGGCGTTGAAGCCGCAGAGATTTATTGGCACTTCGTCGATATTGTGTGGATTATTTTGTTCACCATCCTCTATCTGATTTGAATCTTTGTTTTTGCTTTTTTGACAAAGCTTGCCCCCAATTGGGGGCTTTTTTATGAGGAAAAGTTACTCTACTGATTGGAGGCGGGAAGGAGTCCTAAAATTTTAGATTTGGGGTTTGGGATTTTGGGTTGAAAATCTTAGACAGTCAGCGACTTTCCCGATTGAAAATCATGCAACTGTTCCGCAAATTGGTATGAATCGATGGACGCAGATGAACTACTGAGGAAATATGTAGAGGGCGAAAGAGATTTTTGTCTAGCCGACCTAAGTGGAGCCGACCTGAGTGGGGTAAATCTCAGTCAGGCGGATTTTAGTGGGGCCAACTTAAAAAAAGCTACCTTGAGTCGAGCGATTCTGAGCCGATGCACCCTAGCCGCAACCCACATGGAGGAAGCCGACTTGTGTGAGGCAGACTTGCGTAGAGCCGATTTGAGTGGAGCTGAAATGTTTGGAGCCTTCTTAATTGCAGCCAACCTGAGTTTAGCCGACTTGATTGGCACCGACTTGACGAAAGCCAATTTGAGTTTAACCGACTTGATTGGAGCTGACTTGATTGGAACTGACTTGAGTGAAGCTAACTTGAGTTTAGCCGACCTGCGGGGAGCTGACCTGAGTGGAGCTAATCTGAATGAGGCTAATCTGAGCGCATCCCATCTCTATGAAGCTGACTTGAGCGAGGCCAACTTGGAGGGAACGAACTTCCGTAGAGCGCTCTACAACGAACAAACTAAGTTTCCCGAAGAGTTTGATCCAAAACTAGCAGGAGCATTGTTGATTGCCCCGAATGTATTGCTGGCAGGGCTAGACCTGAGTAGAGCGAACCTTCCTGGGGTTAATCTGCGTGGAGCTAACTTGAGCGGTACTAACTTGAGCAAGGCAGATATGGTTTGGGTAGATTTGAGTGGAGCCAATTTGAGTGGAGCTAATTTGAGTGGAGCCAATTTGAGTGGAGCCAATTTGAGTGGAGCCGACCTCAGCGAAGCTAATTTGAGTGGAGCCATCATGCCTGATGGCAGCCTTCATGATTAAGGTCAAATAGTGAGAGATTAGACAAGACTCGTAGGGCGAATCTCTGAAAGGATTTATGCTGTTAGCGATCGCTCCATTGTTTCTCAAACTGGGCATAAGCTTGATTAATTGCCTGCATTTGAGCTTGGGCATTGGTAGAAGGATTAACATCAGGGTGGTACTGCCTTCCCAAACGTCGGTAAGCACGCTTAACATCATCAGCATCAGCGTTCCTTTCCACGCCTAAAACTTCCCACCATTCCCCAGATGGCACTGCGTCAAGTGTAGATTCACTCACGCCAAAGCATTTTTGCCAAATTTTCAGTGTGTTCTTCTCACCGCCACTCACCAGCGTCTGTCCATCGAAACTGAAAGCAACAGGATGACGCCCAGGCAGAGTATCCAGCAGTTCTCCATCTAGGTTCCAAAGTTTGATAGTACCGTCTCGGCTGCCACTGGCGAGGGTTTTTCCATCAGGGTTAATAGCGATAGAAACAACCCCAGATGAATGTCCTGTAAGAGTGCGAAGCAATTCTCCAGTCTGGAAATTCCACAACTTAATTGTCGCGTCTCCACTCCCACTCGCTAGAGTCTTTCCATCCGGGCTGAAGGCGACAGAAGTAACCCAGCCTGAATGTCCGATAAGGATGCGATGCTGTTGTCCACCGCTCAAATTCCAAAGCCTGATAGTTTGATCGGCACTTCCACTAGCAAGAATTTGGCTATCAGGACTAATCGCAACAAACAAAACCGCGTCAGAATGTCCATTAAGAGTGCTTCTTAGTTTTCCCGTATAGGCACCCCAAAGCCTAATCGTTTTATCAGCGCTTCCACTCGCAATAATTTTTCCGTCAGGGCTGAAGGAAACTGAGTAAACAAAGCCCGAATGACTGTAAGAGGAGTTTAAATAAAAAAAGGTGCGGAGAAATTCTTTTTTAGGCAGATTCCAGGTAGTAATTTTTTGGTCAAAACTGCCACTGGCAATCGTTTGACCATCTGGGCTAATTGCCACTGAAGAAACTTCCTGTCCTTGCCCAAAGAAGTTAAAAATCTGTTTTCCAGTCTTCAGGCTCCACAGGGTAACGATTTTATCATCACTGCCACTAGCCATCGTCTGATCATCGGAGCTGATGGCAATAGAATTGACTGAGGCTGAATGCTCTTTTAGGGTGTGTATGCATTTCCAACCTTGAGGTTCCTGAGACTCAATTTTTGTCAATCCTGGTGCCATCTTAGGCTGAGAAGATTCCGGTTGAGGTAACGGTGTTTGATGAGTAGAAATTTTAGGCGTTACAGAGGGATTTAAACTTGAGTGAAATGTAGAAAATTTGGATGAAATATTTTTATAAGGTGCAGAATAATTTAGATTTAAAACAGTCTTCGCTGGTATTTTTGCTTTTAGCGCCTTCAACTCGTCTTCAATTTCTATAGCGGCAAATTTTTCCTCTAAAACATCACCTGCTAGCTTCTTATCTAGCGCTGCTAATTCTAGCTCTAGAAGAGCATTAGTATAAGCTTCTTGCCATGATACTTTCTCTTCCATCCGCTCGAAAGCTTGATATGCGGTTTCCCCGCTTCCAGAGCCGTCAATCAGCTTCAATAAACCGTAAACTCCCAGCCCAAAAACTGCACCTGTTGCCGCAAAAGAACCCATACCAATTCCAACCGCTGTTCCCTTGAAAGCTAATCCCATGCCGCCAAAAACAGAGGAAAAACCTGCGCCGCCTACTGCACCAATTCCCATCGAACCTAAAGCGAAAGCATCTCCTTCTCCTACCGCTTTGAATGCTCCATAAGCAGCAGCACCAGCAACCGCGCCCGCTGCTGTAACGGGTGCCATGCCAATTCCAACTGCTCCGAATCCTCCGACTAATCCCATCCCACCAACTGCTGCGGAAACTCCAGCACCCGCCGCCGCGCCTCCGGTAACAAATGCAGCACCTGAGATAACATCATCTTGTTTATGGGTTTGAAACATTGCTTTTTTTGCTAGATGGCTGGGATAATTTGGCAACTGGAAGTTTCTTTATATACCTAGCACAAGCAAGTTTAGCCTTAAATCGTATTTTTACTGAATTTTTAATTTGTTCACAACAAATCCAATTAGTATTTGTTGCTATCTGAAATTATTTGTGAAGGCAAAAATAGTCGATTGAACCCCAAGGACACAAAGAACACGTTGGCTTTCGCGTAGCGGTGCGCTCAGGAAGAGACAAAGAGGAACTGATTGGTTCACCAAAGGAATAGATTGCTATAGTTTCACTTCCAATAAGGTGAGGTTTTTATTTAAATAGGAGCTGAAAATATCTTTGTTTTACATTGATATAGCAGTTTTAAATAATTCGTGAAAGCGAGATCCCGACTTTTTTAAAAAGTCGTGGAGCTGAACCGCTACCATCTCATAACTAAAATAGGATTGCTATATATAATTATCTTAGAAAGTATTGATTTATAAGTCTTATCAAAAAATGCAGTGTGAATTGTGTGAAAGAGAAGTGGAGCGGTTGACCGTCCATCACTTGATTCCAAGGCAGAAAACGAAACGGAAAAATGAAGATCCAGGACCGACTGCAAAGATATGTTCTGCCTGCCATCGGCAAATACATAATTTATTTGACAATACGCGATTAGCCCAGGAACTTAATTCTTTGGATAGGCTGAAGGATGAGCCGCAAATGGAGAAGTTTTTGTCTTGGGTGAAGAAGCAAGACCCGAATAAGCGGGTTAGAGTGCATCGGGGAAACAATTAAAGATTAAAAAACTAATTTTTAATTGTTTAGGGGTTTTGCGATCGCTTTAATAATTCGTCTGCATTAGAAGCCCACTGGCTATTCCCTTGGGCAGTGTAAAGCTGTTTGGCATATTGCAAAACTTGCTGGGCGTCACTGTAACGACCTTGGCGCAGGAAGACTAACCCAGCAGCGTAGTAGGCATTGGGGTAGTTAGAATTAGCCTCTGCTGCCTTGCGAAAGGCGGCGAGAGCTTCGTCTAAATTCCCCTGATTCATCAGGATGGAACCGAGATTATAGTGGGCTTCTGGATATTTAGGGCTGATTTTAATGGCTTGCTGGAATGCCTTTTTTGCTTCGTTCAGGTTGTTTTGTTGTAGATAAGCGAGTCCCAAATGATAAGCAGGTTCTGGTGCGTTGGGACTCAACTGCATCGCTTGTTTAAAAGATGCGATCGCTCGCGCTTCATCTCCCTGCTGTTCCCTTACCAAACCTAGATTGTAATGAGCAACTCCCAACTGTGGGTTGAGTTCCAGCGCCCGTGACAAATAATCACCTGCCTGCTGCAAGTTGTTTCCCTCAAGCAGCGCTGCACCCAAATTGGCATAGGCGAGAGCAAAGTTAGGATCGGCTTGGACTGCTTGGTAAAAGGCATCCGCTGCTGGCTGCAATTGCCCTACCTGACGCAAAGCCAGCCCCAAGTTGTAATGTGCGGGTGCCAGTTTGGGGTCGAGTTTGGCGGCTTGTCGAAAAGAGGCGATCGCTTCTTGTGTTTTTGCTTGACCGATTAGCTGGAGTCCCTGATTCATCAAGTCCACTGCCGATTGAGCTTGAGCAATTTGTACCGGCGTTACGGGTTTCCCAGCCACCGCTGGCGTCATCCTCCCACCCAGTAACAGTATTAACCCTCCAGCTATCCATCTCATCTGCTGGTACGTTCTCATTCTCCGTGTCACCTCTTTACAATTGTTACGTTTGTCGCCACCCATTCAGATTTTCTTCTAACAAATTTGCGGTTATTTGTTGCATATATTCATAAAATTTATAGCTAATTAATACTGATTCATTCAACTTAAGTTTTTGCTGGGTTTGCTTTAAAAGAAATTGCAATTTCTCAGTCATTGCCCCTAGAACGCGCTAACCTCACATTCAGGGATACAAAATTCCATCTAACTGTTAACAGCGATCGCCATCGGCACGGGAGGGTAAAAATTCTCCGGGAGCTGCCAATGGCATCAATCCCGTATACCCATGCGATCGCTCACATCTCTACATCTTTTTTATTTTGTTGGGGGTGAATCATGAACGAAAAAGTCATGTCCGGGGTACGCAATGTTGCAATTGTTGGCCCCTATTTAAGTGGCAAAACTACGTTACTGGAAAGTTTGCTTTTCGTCACGGGTGCGATTTCCCGCAAAGGTCGCACTTCAGACGGTAACACGGTGGGAGATAGTTCCCAAGAGGCACGCGATCGCCACATGAGCGTGGAAGTATCAACTGCCAGCACCGACTACGACAGTGTCCGCTTCACCTTTGTCGATTGTCCCGGATCGGTTGAATTTGCTCAAGAAACCTACAATGCTCTGATTGGCGTCGATGCAGCAATTGTCGTGTGCGAACCCGTAAGCGATCGCGTCATGACTCTCGCGCCTCTATTTAAATTCCTCGACGACTGGGAAATTCCGCACCTAGTCTTCATCAACAAAATGGATCGGGCGAACAACAACTTCATGGACGTGCTGCACGCCCTAAAAACAGTCTCCAGTCGCCCCGTGATCCCACACCAGTATCCCATTGGTCAAGGCGAACAGCTCAGCGGCTTTATCGACCTGGTGAGCGAACAAGCTTATCACTACCATCCTGGTGCCGCCGCCGACCCGGTGCCGATGCCAGATAACCTCAAAGAGCAGGAACAAGCCGCCCGTGCCGAAATGCTGGAGGAATTGGCAAATTTTGACGACCACCTGCTAGAAGAACTGTTAGAAGAAATTAACCCCCCCCAAGAAGAAATTCTCCAAGACTTGAAGATGGAGTTAGGAGCAGATTTAATCGTGCCTGTATTCCTGGGCGTTGCCGAGCAAGATTACGGAGTGCGACCGCTGTTGGAAGCGTTGTTGCGAGAAGCACCCGACCCATCCACCACTGCCGAACGTCGGGGAATTGTTCTCCATGCCAATGCCCCCCTCGCACAAGCGATTAAAACCTATTACACTCCTCAAGGCGGGAAAATCTCCCTGGTGCGGGTATGGCAGGGCACGTTGACTGATGGAATTGTCCTCAATGGCGTTCGGACTGGTGGCTTGTATCGTCTGATGGGTCAGCAACAACAGCCGCTGACTTCAGCCGAAGCCGGTGAGATTGTCGTCTTGGGACGCTTAGAGGGAATTAAAACAGGCGATACCTTGACCGCTTCCGGCGACCCACTGGCGACCGAACTCCCCAAAGCCGAGCAAATGGCACCCGTTTTTGCGTTAGCGATTACGCCAGAAAAACGCAACGATGAAGTTAAACTCAGCAGCGCCATCACCAAGCTGCTAGAAGAAGACCCCTCCCTGGCTTGGGAACAACACGGAGACACCCACGAAGTCATTCTTTGGGGTCAAGGTGAAATTCATCTGCAAGTTGCCCTCGACCGACTGCGGCGCAAGTACAACCTGCCAATGACGACTCACCTGCCCCGCGTTCCCTACAAAGAAACCATCCGCAAACCCGCATCCTCGATTCACGGGCGCTACAAGCACCAAAGTGGCGGTCACGGACAGTTTGGCGATGTTTATCTGGATATCAAGCCGCTGTCGCGTGGCGAAGGCGTTAACTTCAGTCAAACAATTGTCGGTGGCGTCGTACCGAGACAATATATCCCTGGCGTTGAGACGGGTGTTCGGGAGTATTTGGTACATGGCCCCTTGGGCTTCCCTGTGGTCGATGTAGCGGTGACGCTGACGAATGGTTCTTACCACTCGGTTGATAGTTCCGAACAAGCGTTTAAACAGGCAGCCCGGATTGCGATGCAGGAAGGAATGCCCAAGTGCGAACCAACGCTCCTAGAACCGATTACCGCGATTCAGGCGTGTGCCCCAGCCGAATTTACCTCTAAGGTTCTTCAGCTAGTCAGCGGACGTCGGGGACAAATTCTCGGCTACGAAGGGAAGTCGGATTGGCCCGGTTGGGATTGCATTTCTGCTTACTTACCCCAAGCAGAGATGCACAACTTTATTGTGGAATTGCGATCGCTTACAATGGGCGTCGGCTTCTTTCACTGGAAGTACGACCATCTCCAAGAAGTTCCAGACAAGCTGGTTGAACGCGCGATCGCAACTTCTGGAAACGGCAACGGCGCACATTAACTAGAAAAGTTATGAGTTTTGAATTTTGAATGAATTGCTCATCATTCAAAACTCATCACTAAGCTACTCTTCAAGGCGTTTTTTGCAAATCTTCACCGAATGACTGCTACACAAATCTGGTATATTGTCAAGCGCCAAGAAGGAAAATGCGAAATCCTCTCCAGCGAACAAGTCGAAGGAGAGGATAAATCAGCTTTTGTGGAACGATGGGGACCATTTGATTCTCAAGCGGAAGCGATCGCTCGTCGCGTCGGCTTAATTCGCGCTGGAAAGTGCCAACCCCAATAAGTTATGAGTTTTGAGTTTGGAATTTTAACTCAAAACTCATAACTCAAAACTATTTCTGCGCCTGGTTCCCTCGCTGGGCGGCAATCCTCTGATTCAGCACTTCCAGCGCTTTAGCGTATTGAGGATCGTCAGCACTGCCGATTTTATTGCGATCGGCTTGCAATGCCTTGCGCTGCTCTTCCGTCATTTCCAGCACCACATCTGGCTTGATCCCCGCCTGATTAATATCGCGCCCGTTGGGAGTGAAATACTTAGCGATCGTCACCGCTAGTCCCGAACCATCCCCCAGCCCCCGCACCGATTGCACCAAGCCTTTACCAAAGGTTTTTGTCCCTACCAAAACAGCTCGCTTGTTATCCTGCAACGCCCCAGAGAGGATTTCACTAGCACTCGCCGAGCCGCCATCTACCAACACCACCAACGGTTTATCTGTGAGGGCGCGATTATTCGCTTTCTCTCGCTCCCTTTCGCCCTGACGATCCACCGTTGAGACAATTGTGCCGTCTTTTAACCACATCTGGGCAATTTCAATACTGGCGTAGAGTAATCCACCTGGATTAGAACGCAGATCCAGAATGTAGCCATTTACCTTCTGCCGTTCTAAACCCTTAATCGCATCTGCCATTTCCTTAGCAGCATTGGCGCTAAACTGATTCAGGCGAATGTAGCCTATCTCACCCGTAGGACTGTTCTGCTTGCTAGAGCGCACCGGATGGATTTCAATCCGCGCTCGTTTCAGAGGAAATACTAATTCCTTTTCGCCCCGCTGAATGGTCAAGGTTACTTGCGTTCCTGGTTGTCCTCGGATCAGGCGCACAGCATCATTGACATCCATGCCCTCGGTACTCTTGCCATCAATTTTAGTGATAGTGTCCTTTGCCAGAACACCAGCCTTAGACGCTGGTGTATCTTCAATTGGCGCAATAACCGTTAGCTTTTTCGATTTCTCATCTTGAGCGAGTTGAATGCCAACGCCAGTTAATTCCCCAGAAGTATCAATCTGCATGCTCTTGAACTCTTCCGGGTCCATGAAGCGGGTGTAGGGATCGTTCAGCTTTTTCAGCATCTCCCGGATCGCCTCATAGGCTTCCTTCTTGCTGGGGTAAGACCGATTCAGGTAGTCTTTACGAACTGACCGCCAATTGACTTTATTAAAGGTGCCATCTACGTAACTGCGGTCAATAATCTGCCATACTTCATCTACAAGTTCCTTGGGACTTTCACGAAAAAAAGCCTGACCTTGAGACAGATGAATACCAGCGCCCGTAACAGCAACAGTCGATAAAACCAGTGCTGTCGCACCGAGAACGAGCCCGCGTTTTGTAATTACCATGATCCTTTCTGAGCCGGGGGGAAACTACTGCCAAGGAATTACGCTAACTCTAGCACAGGCCATATATGGAAGCCGGAGAGCGCAATTATTTATCCAGCTGCACTAAGTGCAAGTCCGGAAGTAGAGAGTTTTGAGTTTTGAGCTGTAAAAACGCGATTTCTCGCGATTGAGTTTTAAATTAATGCTTTCCTCAACACTTATTATTTTGTGAGTTTTGAATTAACTTTTGTCTCGACACTCACCACTCAGCACTTACTTAAGGATCGACCCAACGTCCATCTGCCTTAATTAAATTAATCAACTCTTCAACTCCTTGAGACTCTGGCACTTTTTTGATTTCTTCTCTGCCACGATACAGAGAGATGTAACCGGGCTGTTTACCAACATAACCATAGTCGGCATCCGCCATTTCTCCGGGACCATTGACAATACATCCCATGACTGCTATGTCCAGACCTGTAAGATGTTTGGTGGCTTCCCGCACTTCGTGCAGCACTTCTTCTAGATTAAACAATGTCCGCCCACATGAGGGGCAGGCGACATATTCCACCATCGTTTTCCGCAATCCCAGAGCTTGCAGAATGCTGTAGCAAACGGGAATCTCCTTTTCCGGTGCTTCAGTGATTGAGACTCGAATCGTATCGCCAATCCCATCAGCAAGCAGAGGCGCAATGCCTGCGGTAGACTTAATCCGTCCGTATTCGCCATCACCCGCTTCAGTGACGCCCAAATGCAAGGGATAATCCATGCCTAGCGCATCCATCCGCTGTGCCATCAGACGATAAGCGGCTAACATCACTGGCACCCGCGAGGCTTTCAGAGAAATTACCAGGTTCCGGAAGTCGAGAGATTCACAAATTTTGATAAATTCTAGGGCAGATTCCACCATCCCTTCGGGGGTGTCGCCGTAGGAAAACAGCATTCTTTCAGCAAGAGAACCGTGATTTACCCCGATTCGCATTGCCTTACCCTGATCTCGCAAGGAAACTACCAGGGGTTCTAAAGTTTCGCGGATTTTTTCGCCAATTTCATCAAATTCAGCTTGGGTATATTCCGTTCTATCCGCTTTTGGCTTTTCAAATACATACAACCCTGGATTAATCCGCACCTTATCAACGTGCTTGGCAACTTCCAAGGCAATCTTCATGCCGTTGTGATGCACATCAGCGACCAGGGGCACTGGTTGATAGGTTTGAGCTAATTTATGCTTGATTTGTGCTAAAGCTTTGGCATGACCGATACTTGGCACGGTAACGCGGACAATTTCGCAGCCAATCTCGTGCAGGCGGCGAATTCCGGCAACCGACCCATCAATATCAAGCGTGTCTTCATTAATCATCGACTGCACTACCACTGGGTAGTTGCCGCCAATCGTGACATTTCCCACCTTGACGGGACGAGTTTTGCGCCGCTTGATAGTGGTTTCAAAGGAGGGTTGACTGGAAGATGCACTGGTAGTGCTTGGATTGGGCAGGGTTTGCATAACCTTTTCTTTAATTTTGGCTTTCCTCTCTGTTTCTCAGATTGCCACAGAAAGGAGCAAATTTGGCTAAGTCCGTTTTTATCTGTTTATATCTGTTTAGTAGTAAGGAGGGATATTGTCAGCAGCAAGCCAACCGTTTTGACAGTCTCTATATCAGTGCTAAAATATACAACTTATATCCGTCTTTATATTGAATAGGAAAACCAAGACTTATATAAGCAAATGATGCAATTCTTTGGCATTCTGCATTCCTAATCATGAACCAAAAGGAGTGTTTAAAGTGTCTGGTTTACTTAGCATTGAAATATTATTTTTGCTTATTCAAAAAAAGGAATCGGCTCAAGCTTGAGCCGATTCCTTTTTGTTGCGAAACTACGGGCATTGGGTACCGAGCTAGATACTTTGTAGGGTTTAAACTGAATTCGCCCACTTGTTCGCCCACTCTAAGGTGTGATGAACTTGTTTCAGCGTTGGCGCTTCGCAGTACAACCGCAAAACGGGTTCGGTTCCGCTGAAGCGAATCATCAACCAACTATCATCGGCTAACCGGAACTTATAACCATCAATCGTTAGGCAATCAATTACCGACCGACCGGCAATCTCAGTTAAGGGTGTATTTTGTAATTGTTCTAGCAGGCGCGATCGCACTTCCATACTCGCTAATGGTAGGTCAATGCGGTCGTAGGCAGAATGAAAGCCAGTTTTCTCCTGCAAGCGCTGGTAAAGATCGCTGAGATCCATTCCTGATTGCGCGATCGCTTCTAGCAGATACAGCGCTGACAACAGCCCATCCCGTTCTGGAATATGATTGCCGTAGCCAATCCCTCCCGACTCTTCACCACCGACTAACACCTGAGTCGTTAGCATCCGGTCGGCGATGTACTTGTATCCAATAGGCGTCTCATATACTGGCAGATTGTACAGGGAGGCAACGCGGGGAAACAAGTCGGAACCACTCACTGTTTTAACGACTTCGCCCGTCAATCCCCGCCGAGAGGCCATGTGTTCGATCAAAATCGGGATGAGAATTTGGGAACTGAGGAAATTTCCCTGTCCATCGACAGCAGCAATGCGATCGCTATCTCCATCAAACACAAACCCCACTGCTAACCCATCACCGCTGCGGCGTCGGTGAGTCCGCATCTGCCGAAACATCTGGGAAAGGTAACGCGGCAAAGGTTCCGGCGCACTTCCACCAAATAAAGGATCTCGGGAACTATTAATTTCCTGAATTGGCGTTTGCAGCAGTTGTTCTAGTCCTGTCGCAGCAGCACCGTGCATCACATCAGCAAAGACAGCAAGCTTATGTTGGGCGATCGCATCCTGAATGCAAGCAATATCGACTTTCGCCCGTAGTGCTTCGCAGTAATTGGGCCACGGGTCGAACATCTCGAAGCTTCCCGCCATCGTCGAGTCAGGTGACGGTTCCTTCTCTAACAACGCTTCAATCTGCTGAGTAATTTCCGGGGGTACCGATCCTCCAAATGCACCCTTGACTTTTAACCCTAAATATGAGCCGGGATTGTGACTAGCGGTTATCACCAAAGCTCCCAAAGCTCTCCGTTGATAAGCCGCCCAGCTGAATGCCGGTGTGGGGGCATAACTACTGCTCAGCAGCACCTCAAATCCGGCTGCTTGCACGACTTGGGCCGCTTTACGGGCGAACGTTTCCGCCATAAAGCGCCGGTCATAACCCACAATAATTGTGCGGCTACCCGTCGTCTCGCCATAGACATTTGCCAGGACTTGTGCCGCCAACGGTGCTACCAAAGCCACCCGCTCAAACGTAAAGTCTGCGGCGATGATGCCTCGCCAGCCATCTGTACCAAACTTAATCGGATTAACAGCAACCGGCATAAATTAAGCAGGGGGTTAGTGTTCAGAGATTGCATTAATAATCTGGAGGATCTTAGCATTTGTTGTACTCTATAGCCCAATAAAGATTGACAACTTCACACGCCTAGAGCCACGCCAGTGAAAGAGTTTTGCCTTCAACCGTGTAACTTCAACCAGGCTGAGGTGGGTGAGTTTCTGACTCCAGTGGTAGAGGGTGTGAAGAATTGGGCGATTCTGCGGCTGAGAGCTTTTCCAACAGCGATCGCACCTTCATGCGCTCAATATAGGGCCAGCCGCCTTCTTCTTCCATATCCTTCAGCAGGGCATATAGAGCCTGACGATTATCCGGTAAAGACGCTTGAAACACAGTATCTCGAATCTCACGATGCCAACTTTCTAACGCCCGCAGCAACGCCAACAGAGCCAGAGTATCCCCCTGGCAAGTCTGTGCCAAAGCGCGAACAGAAGTAGCGATCGCTTGCAGTTCCGGCTTCAAAAGCCCCAATTCTAAATTCTGATCGCTGTTCACGCCATCCCCTTTACTCCGTTTGATCAACTCAACTTTAACCGAGTCTTTCACTGACTGGAATGGTCAATTTACACTGAGCTTCAGGATAAAGGCAACACAAAGCCTTGTAAAATTCACTGTAGAGATTCTGAGCCGAACCATTCCGAGCCTGATTAAGAATTTCACTTTTGTCTGTTGTAACTTAAGCCCAATATCAGATTCTACTGGTAGGGATTCCTAGATTAAATATTTGAGGTTGACCATGAGGTATCGCGCTTTCATTGTTGCCTTCCTAGCTTTGTGCTTGGGAGTATTAACTGCTTGTAGTGAAGGTCCAGCAGCTGCGACCAGTGTTCCCACTCCACTCACTTACGACCAAATTCGAGGTACCGGGCTTGCGAATAACTGCCCGCAACTGTCAGAAACGACACGCGGTGCCATTCCCATTCAGCCTGGACAGTCGTATGCTTTGACGAATCTGTGCCTACAGCCAACCAGCTTCTTTGTCAAAGAAGAATCTACAAACAAACGTCAATCCGCCCAATTCGTTCAGGGTAAGTTGTTGACCCGGTTTACTTCTAGCATCGACCAGGTGCTGGGTAAATTGCAAGTTGATCAAGATCGTCGTTTGACCTTTATTGAACAGGATGGTCTCGACTTCCAAGCCATTACCGTCCAGCTACCGGGTGGTGAGCGAGTACCCTTTCTATTCACGATCAAAAATCTGGTTGCCAAAAGCCAGCCAGGAATGGACAGTATTAACACCTCGACTGACTTTGAAGGCGAATTTAACGTTCCCTCCTATCGGGGAGCAGCTTTCCTCGATCCCAAGGGTCGCGGTGTTGTCACTGGTTATGACAATGCAGTAGCACTCCCCAGTCAAGCCGATCAGGAAGCACTGACACGTGCCAATGTGAAGCGTGCTGAAACCCTTAAGGGCGAAATTTCTCTCCAAGTCGCTAAAGTGGATAACGCCACAGGTGAAATTGCCGGTACGTTTGAGAGCGAACAGCCATCCGATACCGATCTAGGCGCTGGCGAAGCTAAGGAAGTGAAAATTCGCGGCATTTTCTATGCTCGGATTTCACCAGATCAGGCTTAAATCTGCTCGTTAGCACCGAGCCACGCGGCTTGGCTTTGCTTGCAGGTGAGGAAAAGGGGTTTGGAACCCCTTTTTTCTTTTCTTTAGCAAGGTCAGCATCTGCTGTTTAATCCTTCTGCCTACACTCCGCAATCATGTGAGTGATTCCCACAAGAGAGTTTCTCGGTGAAAATGCTGTTGTAATTGACCAGGTTCAGAGAATAAACTGAATTTTGAAGCGAGGAAAAGAAAGCAACTTATCGCAATTTGGGGAAAAAGCTACATTCCTGGGCGTTTCCCCAACTGCATTTGTTCGCTTTCCGGCTTAAAGTTTTGTTATCGCAACCTATGTTTAGTATCACAGCACCCACTTCAAAAACAGAATATAACTGAAACAAACGTTTTTAACCGGGCCACTCTACCAACTGAACTTCGTATATGTATAGCACTGCCACTCCTGAACTGAAGCATGAAAGCTTACGGCTGTTGCGAGAGTACCAGCAAAATCGTTTAGATACTGTTCGCAATCAGCTGGTAAAACTGAATTTTGGATTGGTGAGAAAAGAAGCACATCACTGGACTAATCAATGTACAGAAAGTTACGAAGACTTGCTTCAAGTCGGCTGTTTAGGCTTAATTCGAGCAATTGAGCGCTTTGACTTGTCCAAGGGTCACGCCTTCAGTTCCTTTGCTATCCCCTACATTCGCGGAGAAATTCAGCACTATTTACGGGATAAAGGCGGCTCATTCCGCATTCCTCGGCGTTGGGAAGCACTGCACTATCAGGCAGTTTCTTTGACGCGGTATTTCCAGCAGAAGTACAACCGACCTCCTACCGATTCAGAGGTGGCAGCAAAGCTAGAAATTTCACAGGCAGAATGGCAGGAAATCAAGTTGGCCTTTCAAAACCGCGAACTTGTAAGTTTAGATGTACCCCTAGGGGATGGTTCGGAAGGTGAAACTTGCTTAGGTGAAATCGTCCCAGACCCGCAGTATCGGAGTTTTCAGTTAGCGCAAGAAGACCAGCTTCGCCTGCAACAAGCTTTAGTTCAGCTAGAAAAGCGAACCCGCGAAATCTTGGAATTTGTTTTCTTACACGACTTAACGCAAAAAGAAGTTGCAGAACGCTTAGATATCAGTGTTGTGACCGTTTCTCGACGGGTAAAAAAGGGACTGGATGCACTGAAAAAGTCAATGGTAGGGATTGACGATTGATTCTTCCCACAACCGGAAACTGAGATTCCCGATTCCTGGAAGATAAGGAACACAAACGCGATGAATCGATCTCTGTCCACTAAACTGAATATATAGATGGGTGTTTTTGCACACATTTAATAAAATAAATTATCCGCATATATTTAGAACTGTTGAAAGCAAACAGGGAATTTCTATGGGCGGATGCAGGTAAAGCTCTGGGAGACTGGTCATGCGTCAACATTCATGGATTGCGTTGTTGGGAATACTTGCTGTGTTAGCGGGTGGATGTTCACAGGGAGAGGATACGGCTGTAGCTCCTAGCCCTAGCACTGTTCCAGTTCCCGCTCCGTCTGTTTCACCAACAGCCCCGCCATTTACCGAGCCTCCGACAGTTACCCCAAAACCGCCCCTTCCTGGGCTTTCTGGCTTGATTCCATCTACGAACTCTGATGCACGCCTGCGAGAAATTCAGAAAGGGCGGCAAGATCCGTTTGCACTTGTTCCCCTGAAACCAATTGTGGAAGTGACACCAAACGAGACGGGTTCGGGTTCGCCTCCCCCTCCGTTTCCGGCTCCTGGTGTAGCTCCTCCTCAGGGTTTGACTCCTGGGCGTCGAGTGATTCCCGTACCGCCACCTCTGCCCCCTGTCAGACCTCCCAGAACGAATGGAGGCGGAGGCAATATTCGCAGTCAAGGGAGTCCAAACGGAGGGAGGACGATACCACGCGCTCCCGCTCCCAGTAGGCCAAATGGGGTGCCTCCGCGTGGGAGAAACACTACACCTCCAGGGAACAGAAACCGTGTAGCTCCAATCCCGATTGCTACGGCTCCTCGGATTCCGGCTCCCGCGCCACTTCTACCCAAACTGCCACCGCTACCAGAACCAAACTTGGCAAGAAGTGTAGAAGTCACAGGAGTGGTTCAGGTGGGGGGTGAACCTCAGGCAATTGTGAGGGTACCAAACGAGCCAAGTCGCTACGTTGGAGTGGGACAGCGCTTATCTAATGGACAGGTGCTAGTCAAGCGGATTGAAGTCAATAATGGTGCTAGTCCGGTAGTGATTCTGGAGCAATACGGCAGAGAAGTTGCCAGACGGGTTGGGGAAAAACCAATTGCAACGCCCGATCAACCCGGTACACCGACGGCTGTTGCTCCTACTAACCAGCCAGGAATCAATGGCTCTCCTCAAGCTTAAAACAAGTACCACGATTCAGTTGTTGTAGGAGTTGAAAGGGTGCAGACTACTGGAGGAGAAAACCTGCGGTATGAAATTCGCTTCCCTGGGTTACCCTTAGCGGTATATCGGGAAATTTCTGCCCATTTGCGTCAGGTGGGAGGGGTAGACACAGGTTTGGTTCCCCAGCCTTCGGGGCAATCGTTCGACTATTATCAAAGCCAAGTTGGCGGCTTGTGGATCCAGTATGCAGAAGATGCCGATTCCTTGAGTCGCCAATGGGTCAGGCAGATTTTGGACTACTATAGTCAGCGCTATTGTCCTTGGGAGGAAAACCAATAAATTTTGGATTTTAGATGGGATTGAATCTAAAATCTTCAGTGTCATGAAGTTTTCGCCATTGCAATGACCTAACCCCCAATCCCCGAAGGGGGTAAAGTGAAAATCCTGGGGGTGAAAAACTCATGACACTCACTAAAATCTAAAATCTAAACAATGGGAAGCATTCAAGCGATACGGGGAACGCGGGATATTCTGCCCGAAGAAGTCGGTTACTGGCAATGGGTAGAATCGGTCGCACGGGATATTCTAAGCAGAGCGGCTTATCAAGAAATTCGCACCCCGATTTTTGAGCTGACGACGCTTTTTGAGCGCGGGATTGGCGAAACCACAGATGTGGTAGGGAAGGAAATGTATACCTTCAAGAGTCGGGGGGAAAATCCCTATTCCATGACCTTAAGACCGGAGGGAACGGCTGGGGTTGTGCGCTCTTATATTGAACACGCTCTTGATGTCAAAAGTGGGATTCAGCGCCTCTGGTATTTGGGGCCGATGTTTCGTTACGAAGCTCCCCAGAAGGGACGACAGCGGCAATTTCACCAGCTGGGTGTAGAGGTGTTGGGGACTGCCGATTCGAGGGCAGATGCAGAGGCGATCGCGATCGCGACCGATATTCTGCAAACCCTCGGTCTAAAAAATCTCCGCATGGATATTAACTCAGTAGGAAATCCTGAAGATCGACAGCGTTACCGGCAAGCACTGGTAGATTACCTGATTCCCTACAAAGAAGAGTTGGACTCGGATTCGCAGGTACGGCTGAGTCGCAATCCATTACGGATACTGGATAGTAAGGATCGGCGGACGCAAGAAATTGTTCAAGATGCTCCCAGTATCTTGGATTATCTGAGTTCAGATTCTTGTCGCTATTTTGAGCAAATCCAAGCACGTCTGGCTGATTTGGGGATTGCCTACCAACTCAATCCGCGTCTGGTGCGCGGTCTGGATTACTACACTCATATTGCCTTTGAAATTATCTCAGACGACCTAGGAGCGCAAGCAACTGTCTGTGGTGGCGGACGCTACGATGGGCTGGTAGCAGAACTAGGGGGACCCAAGACACCAGCAGTGGGTTGGGCAATGGGCTTAGAACGCTTGATCATTCTGCTGCAACAGCTGCAAGAGGCACCCGTCCCGGCGTTGGATTTTTACATTGTTTCCAGAGGCGAGAAAGCAGAATCCCAAGCTTTACAATTGGCTCAAAAATTACGTCAAGCTGGGTTTAGCGTGGATCTAGACCTGAGTGGAAGTGCTTTTAAAAAGCAGTTCGCTAGGGCTGACCGTAGCGGTGCAGTTGCTTGCTTGGTTTTGGGAGAAGAGGAAGCAGAGAACCGAACTGTCAAGCTGAAGTGGATGGCATCGAAAGAGCAGAGTGCGATCGCTCAAAGTGAATTATTAGGAACGATCGAGGAACTGCGGCAGCAGATTAAAGTAAAAAGGTAACAAGAATATGAAGTATGAAGTGTGAAGTTTGGCGTGTAATAATACGTCACACTGTCTTTCAGCCGCGCCTCTAATAACTTCATCCTTTATACTTCATCCTTTATGCTTGCTGCTTGCCTCCTATGGAATACTGGCAATTTCTAATACAACAAGAGGGTGATTCTTCCTGGCTCTCCCTAGAGACGCCAAGTGTGGAAATCCAAGAAGGTCGGTATCGGGTGGTTGCTCACTCCAGCCGTCCCAACACCGAGGTGGAAATTCGCATCACCTATGACAGCACTGAGGAAGTTCCCCCCAAGCGGCGGTTTCAGAAGCGATCGCGCCGCACCAACGCCGAAGGCTTGATGGTGGTCATTCCCTTCACCTATCTCAAGTCGGGGCGCTGGGAGTTGCGCTGCTCTGGCGATATCATGTCAGATTTCCTCGGCAACACTTGGCAGCAGGCAATTCAATTCCAGGTTTTTCCAACCACCCCGGCAGATGCAGATGTCGATTTAGTTGGACACATGCGACCCGTTTGGAGTGCCCAGGTAGGTGTCGCCACCGAAACCGTCCAAGAATCATCCGCAGGTTCTGCCGCTGACCGCCCCGTTAACCCTGCCCCGACAACCACTGAAACGCTCACCGCCGACGTTGACCTTCCGAATCCAGTGCCTCCTTCCCCAGAGGACGAATCAGTGGAGGCGATGACTAATGCTGGGTGGGAAGAAGACGATGATGAAGCAGTCAATGAATTATTCCTCTCTTTCGGGGCATCGGAGTCACAAAGATGGGAGACGGCACTCAACCGCACCCCTCCAAAGGCGGCAGTGCCCGTCAGCCGCCTCGTAGAACACTCGCTACAAATGGTGGACGAAATCTTACAGGAAGTCGTCGATCCCGTCTGGCAAGCGTTTGAGCCGACATCTACGGCTCGTGGAGCTATCCCGCAGAGTGAGTTTTCCCGCGATTCCTTAACCTCTCCCCCTGTCAGTAACTCGTCGGAGCTTTCCTTTGCTGCCGCCGGAAGAAGTTACTCAGCAGAAACTGAGCCACCTGAAATTGATGAAGCACCGATCCGACTGACCCTCGATCGGGAGACGCTGGTCGTGCGTCGAGGAGAGCTGATTGCCTTCAGCGGACAAGTAGAGATTTTAGACAGTTTTAGGGATTTGCATCTTTTGCCGCCAGACGTACTGCGAATTGAAATGCGCGATCCGCAAAACTCACAAATCTTGGTAGATGTCCAGCAGCTGATACCCGAACAGGTGCCGAGTTTTTCTTTTAGCTGTAATTTAGAGCTGCCCGAAAATTGCCAAACCCGTTTGATTTTAGGAGAAGTCACGTTAATCGATGCAGCTGAGACAGTCTTGGTGACTCACGCCTTTACCGTGACAGCCGATTTGGAAGACTTGCTCGATGCGATCGCTCACGATAAACAGCACGCAAATTTATTGAACCCGCCATTAGATTCTCTTTTGGGAGAGACACCCCCGATCGATTCATCTTTCCTCGATCTGGTGGAAACGGCAAAAGATACTCCGCTGCTGCACTTAGAACCTTTACCTAATAAACCCCTACCGGAGCAGATTGCTAAATCCGATCCTGCCATTGCAGCGCTTAAACCCCCGGAACTTCCAGCAATTGCTTCCGATACTGAGGCAACAGGGAACGGGGAGGCAACCGATAGCGATGAGCCTGAGGACATTCTCGCTTTGGGCGATCGCAATACATCAGTGACTTCTGAACCTCCGCCGGTGGTATCCCTCCCCCCGCAACTTTATCGACCCGATCCTGGCAATCCAGTTAATCGATCGCTTAAACTTCCGGTGATTTCTGATGCGATGCCTGCAACCGAGCGCATCGAGAATAGCGACACGTCCGCTCCGAAAGAGGAAGATTTATTTTCTGCACTAAATCCTCCCCAACCTGTTGATGCCCCTCCTGAGGGGGCTGCGCCTGATGTAGAGCAGTTATTTGATAATTTATTGAATCACTTAGCTCAGACTTGGCAGCGTCCAGAGGAACCCGATGGAACAGATGCCAGCGCTGATGCCGATACAGATTTGCATAGTCAGCAGGACGTAGGTGTTGAAGATGCTTCTGATATCGAGGGAGCAGAACACTCCGCCGAACAAAGAGAAGCGCATCCCTCCGCTGACTCCCAAGCATCGCCCTTAGATACGGCTTTTGCGACTCTGAAGCTGCAAGATCGTTTTTTGTCCCGGTTGAACGACCTGGCAACGGATGAGGAATCTTCAGCATGGCTGCAACCGGAAGAGGTACTTGCGACGGAGGAGGAATCTACCGAGGAAGCAGAGCCTTCAGCAGACCTGACCGAGGGCAGCGAAGACACTGACGTTGCCGATGGTGACGTTGCCGATGGTGACGTTGCCGATGGTGACGTTGCCGATGGCACCGAGCCGCAGGGGGAAACGGATGACCGTTTGCCACCAATGCCGACAGACTGGGAACTTGTAGCACTATTGCTTGACCAACAACCTCCCCTCCCAGAGTTGGAGGAAGAATTGGGTGAAGATGGCGGTATTGCCAGCGATGCAACGAACAATTCCCAAGAGGTGGGAGCCGCCTCTAGTCAACTGCCAGCAACTCCGCAGAACCCAGTTGAGATGGCTAAGAACGTTTTATCGATGGCAGAGTCTGCGGTTAACTGGACAGAGCGAGAGATTGTGGTAGACGATGACCCTTCTGAACTCCCTCCCAGCACCAGTGGGCGAGGCGGGTATGGCTCGCGAGAAGCCTCCTCTAGGGGGGTACAACCAGGGCGATCGCGTTTTGCCAATGCGGGGCGGGGGGTTCCCCCAGAACCGCAACCATCGTCGCTGGACGAGGAACCCGTGCCAGAGCCTGAGCTAGTTTTACCCGAAGGCGAACTGATTGCCGGACAACCGTTGGCTGTCCGCCTGACGTTGCGATCTGAGTCCCCCCGGCTCTATGTCAAGCTGTGGGTGCATGACCGCCAAACGCGATCGCTGCTGGATGGCCCCCGGTGGCTAGTCGATTTTATCCCTACTGGTTTAGAATCCCTAGAGGCAACGACTCAACTAACTGTGCCATTTGGGAGCGTAGAAATCCGTTTTGAAGCTGTCACGGTTGATACTTATACCCAACGAGAGAGCCATAAAGTAACTGTTGACCGTATAGTTATTCCCCCAGATTTGCCCAACTGGTCGCTAGATGAGTTTGCGGATTAGGCGCTTGTTAAAAATTTTTATGATTCGGTTTTTGGCTACCAATTCACTGTAAATTCAATTACGAAAGCTGTTTCATTAAAATAGGAAATTTAAAGATGGGAGCTTCATTCTTACCCTCAATCCTAGTGCCTCTAACTGGCTTGATCTTCCCGGCTGTCGCGATGGCCTTCTTGTTTCTTTACATTGAACACGAAGATCCAACAGGAATTTAACTTTAGCTGGGCATTAGTTGGGCAATGGAAAAAACCGCCTGTTCTAGTCAGAGAGGCGGTTTTTTTTGATGATTTGATGAGAGTTCTCTCAAATCTAGTTGATTACCCAGCTTTTCTCTACAAAGAGGAGCCTAGACCAGCGTAGGCACCATAGAAGAAAACACCTAGCACAGCGATCGCGCCCAAACCAGCGACGGTAGCTACAATCCACAACGGGATTCTTCCACTTCCAGACACAGCTTTTCCCTCCTAATTAAACTTAAAAATGATGAAGTCAAGCCCAGTTAGTTAAAGAAATAACTGGAAAACAGGATACCAAGGACAAAAACCAGTAGCAAGCCCAAGTAAAGAGAAGTACGGTTTAACTCAACTGGTTGATTATTGGGATTTGGACTCCGTTCTGGCATAATTAGGTTTCTCCTATCGTTGAATAAATTGCATAGAAGCGATCGCGCCCAAGAAAAAGATTGTTGGGACAGCCAGCGTATGAACCGCTAGCCATCTAACGGTAAAAATGGGATATGAAACTGGCTGATTGGGCGTATTAGTAGTCATGTTTTGCCACCTCTTTTAAACGACTTACTTGTTGACACTCCCAATTCTTTTGATAGAAATGGGACTTTTCGTACCGTAACGGGAAGGCTTTTCCTGCAAAAAGGGCTTCGTAAACCTATATTGAGCCTACTGACCCTTTGAAGTCTCCTCCAACCAGCTAGAGGTGATTCTTTTTCCAAACACTTCCGTATACCTACGGTACTTCACTACCGATGTATCAAACTGGATTCCCGTTCGCTCTTTAGAGCCGAATTGATGCGGTACTTTTAATCCCTTTTTTGCATCAAATCCAGCCAAAATTGCCCCGGCAAGCCTAACACAAATAGGTGCTTTTATTTTCACACCCAGCGATGTCTAGAGACTGCCCGCTTATTTTATAAAATCCTCGATTTGTTGCTTGGATTCAAAGCGATCTTGAACAATCGGCACTTCCTGCCGAGTTTGGGTGTAATACTCGTTGGGGCGGGGTGTCCCAAAGGCATCGTATGCAAGACCTGTGCTAACAAATAGCCAGCCTGCAATAAATAATGCAGGGATGGTGATGCTGTGAATTACCCAGTAACGAACGCTTGTAATAATGTCCGAAAATGGACGCTCTCCAGTTGTACCAGCCATTCAGATTCCTCCTCTGACAACAATTAAAAGCTAACTTAATTATGATACGAAACTCGGTAGAGAGTCACAAGCAAAGCATTAGTTGTATGACAACAATCTTGCTTTCCTCTTCAAGCCGCTTGCGACGAACCTTCGTATTTCAACAAAACACCTCGCTGACCTATGATAAATCCTTGCTGGGGTGTTAGAAACATAATCCTGTAAAGATTGGAAGGGATATCCTCTATCTCGCGAGCTTTTTCCCAAGTTTTGCCGCCATCCAGACTCCGCAGCAAATTTCCACTGCCGCCTGTTACCCAAACTTCCTCAGGTGTCCGGTATGCCAAATCGAGTAAACCCCAACTGGTGGATACCTCAGGGTATTGTGCTTCTTCCCACTCGTCTGTCTTTTCCGGATTGCTAAATTGTAGCTGACCGCCCCGCGCCAGCATCCACAGCCGACCATCTTGTGCAAACCCCATATTCTCCACTCTTCGGGAGCTATTCCGATTATGGGGAACCCAGGCATCTAGACCAGGCTCCCAAGTGGAGTAGAAGTTACCTTTGGCAGACACGGCAACATATTTGCCATCGGGAGAGCGAGACATATTGCGGACAACGCCCACCGCTTCTTGCACCATCGCTCTCCAAGTCTGTCCTGCGTCTTGAGTGCGATAAATTGCCCCAACGTTGGTGCTCATCTCAGCGGAGTTCGGACCGAGTGCCACAATTTTATTGGGTGCCCCCGGTAACTTGTTACTCAGCGCGATGCGAGTCCAAGATTTTCCCCCATCTGTGGTGTGGAGCAAGATAGAGGGTTCGCCTGTAATCCAGCCTTCTTGATCGGCAAAACTCACGCCAGTAAAGCGGTATTGCCGATCTCCCAGTTCCAGGTTTCTAGACTCCCAAGTCTTGCCGCCATCCGTTGTCTCCAACAGTGTGGAGTCACTCCCCACAACCCAGCCATGATTGGGGTCGCCCGTAAAAGCGAGATCCTGTAAGTTTGCCTGTGTTGGTAGAGAAATGGCGTGCCAGGGGCTGTTGCTCACGGAAGGAACTTGACTGCAACTGGCGCAAAAGAGGACAACTGCCAACAATATTGCAATTTGTTTCAGCTTTCTCACAAATAAATTCATACTATCCAGAACTGGTGCGTGCAAATCTTCTACTATACGAGTGTTAATCCAGCGAATGCGGCGGGGATTCGCTTCAGCTTTTGCAAGCTGAGGTTGGTTTTATTGCAAACCATAAAGACTGATAAAGAACAAGAAGCCCAAGGCTAATGCCCCAAAAATGAGAAGATTCTTCTGTCCTGGGGTTAAACGGTTAACGCCTAAACCATAGCTCAGATTTTCCTTGAATCCAGAGGGTGAGCCTACAACGCCAATGTTTTGAAACTGTGTTTTTCGCACCCCACAAATTGGACAGCGCCAGTCTGTTGACAATTCTTCAAAAGATGTCCCTGAGGGAACGTTACTCTTACTATCACCTTTAGTCGGCTCATAAATGTAGCCACAGGCGCGACATTCATAGCGATCTAGTGGTTGGGCATCGACGGCTTGATTGCTCATGGCTCAAGATGAAATTGAGAAGCCAATCTTAAAATGTATGTTAAAAATTATGCCATAAGTAGGGGATTTTCTTAATATTGTTTAGCTTGCCTCTGCCTTGAGGAGAGGACTTCGCTGTCATCCCTCGCTGGCAGTAACCGTTGTCCGCTTCAGTAAGAGCCTTGACTAGAAAAGCTGAACGGGTCAATCAGAAAACAGTATCGATGATCGACGTTCGCTGCCCCGCCACTAGCAACTTTGGCAGAGGCAGGCGCTTTATAATGTATAAATGTGAAGAAGTAATAACAGCCGTCCTTTCATCTGAGTGGTAGTACAAGATCGTGTTTGTCCTCAGTGGGTATGAGTATTTTTTAGGCTTCTTGCTAGCTTCCAGTCTGGTGCCGATTTTGGCGCTGACTGCCTCCAAGCTCCTGCGGCCCAGTGGTAGTAGTCCAGAGCGGCGCACCACTTACGAATCTGGCATGGAACCGATTGGGGGAGCCTGGATTCAGTTCAACATCCGCTATTACATGTTTGCGCTGGTTTTCGTCATTTTTGATGTTGAAACTGTTTTCCTGTATCCGTGGGCCGTTGCCTTCAATCGTCTAGGTGTACTGGCGTTTATTGAAGCTTTGGTCTTTATTGCAATTCTTGTAGTTGCTCTTGTTTATGCGTGGCGCAAAGGAGCCTTGGAATGGTCATGAAATCTAACGGTAACAGTGATATTGCTGCCTTTGAGGCGCAGCAGAAAGAGAAGATCCTTAACCCGATTGAGCGACCTTCTGTTACTCAAGAACTTTCTGAAAATGTCATCCTGACAACGGTTGACGACCTCTACAACTGGTCGCGGCTTTCCAGCCTGTGGCCTCTGTTGTTTGGAACTGCCTGCTGCTTCATCGAAGTGGCAGCGATGATTGGTTCCCGGTTTGACTTTGACAGATTTGGTTTAGTCCCCCGTTCCAGCCCTCGGCAAGCAGATTTAATTATTACTGCTGGCACGATTAACATGAAGATGGCACCGGCTCTGGTGCGCCTTTATGAGCAGATGCCAGATCCCAAGTACGTGATTGCAATGGGAGCCTGCACGATTACTGGCGGGATGTTCAGCGCTGATTCCCCGACTGCGGTGCGGGGTGTGGATAAGCTGATTCCTGTCGATGTCTATTTGCCTGGATGTCCCCCACGTCCGGAAGCGATCATGGATGCGATCATTAAACTGCGGAAGAAAATCGGGAACGATTCTATCCAAGAGCGGGATCAGTTTCAGCAAATCCATCGCTATTACAGCACCACTCACAAGATGCAAGCTGTAGAAACCATCCACGATGGCAAGTATTTACAGTTGGCAACTCGCCAAACTCCGCCGCAAGAGCTGGCGGCAGCGACGGGTATGCCTGTAGCACCAGCACTGTTGACGGCAGAAAAACAGGAGGAACGTCGTGGCTGAAGCAGAATCTCCAGCAGAATCTTCAGGGGAACCCCAAGCAGAATCCCAAATTGTGGAAGCGGGTAAGGTTTCCCTTTGGTTGAAGGAAAACGGTTTTGAGCATCAGGAACTAGAACGCGATCGCAGTGATGTTGAGATCATCAAAGTTGACCGGGACTTCTTGATTCCGATTGCTACAGCTCTCTACGCTTACGGATTTAACTACCTCCAGTGTCAAGGTGGATATGATGCGGGGCCGGGAGAGGAATTGGTTAGCTTCTATCATCTAATCCAAGTGAGCGACAATGCTGACAGACCGGAGGAACTGCGGCTGAAGGTGTTTTTGCCGCGAGATGACGCTAGAGTTCCTTCGGTGTATTGGATTTGGAAGACGGCAGACTGGCAAGAGCGGGAAGCTTTTGATATGTATGGCATCGTCTATGAAGGACACCCGAACCTGAAGCGGCTTTTGATGCCGGAAGATTGGGTAGGCTATCCGTTGCGGAAGGATTATGTCTCGCCTGATTTCTACGAGTTGCAGGATGCTTATTGATTCAGGCAAAAGGCAATTAGTCAAAGAAAGACTTTTTCCGGGTTGACTTGTGGAAAGCACTCACTTTTTGTTTGAAGTGGGTGCTTATTTTTGGCGTAGGAATTAAGTGTAGACTGTATCAAATATCACTTGATTTTTCCTGCGTATTGACATATACTTGAAGAATGGGAATCTGTGCGCCTAGGTAAATTGATTTTTAAGTTAAGTTTGCAGCTATTTGAGTGTAGTGAATACTTAAATTAGCTGGTTAGATAAATAGCGATCGCACCTAACCACTTCCCTGAACCCATAAAATAAATCAACCGCTTGAATGGCAGGGGTAGTGGCGCGTGAAGTTGTCGTCAAAGGGTGTTTATAAAGTCGAAAGTCAGGCAAAAGAGCAATCTGATCGCGTAGCTTCGCCGGTACAGTACAACCTGCAACCGATTAACAGACTTTTAGCAGTTGCTGCTTCTAAGGGAACCTACCATCTGCATCCCTCAGAAGGGCATGAAATACCCCTAGGATGCCCCAGAATACCAGCGTCTTTACAACTGCGACAGTATCAGCAGGAAGCGGTTGCTAGCTGGTTTGCCAATCAAGGCAGAGGAACGCTGAAGATGGCGACGGGGAGTGGAAAGACGATTACGGCGCTAGCGATCGCCACCTCACTCTATCAACAAATTGGCTTGCAAGTGTTGCTGGTAGTGTGTCCCTATCGACATCTGGTGACACAGTGGGCGCGAGAATGCGAGAAATTTGGACTACAGCCAGTTTTAGCTTTTGAGAATGTACGCAACTGGCAGAGTCAGCTATCCACGCACCTATACAATCTGCGTTCTGGCAATCAACGGTTTCTCACACTGATTACAACAAATGCCACCTTGATGAGTGAGGGATTGCAATCTCAACTCAAGTATTTCCCAGACAAAACGCTAATTGTAGGAGATGAAGCGCATAACCTCGGTGCAAGGCAGTTGGAGAAAAGTCTGCCTTCAAGAGTGGGATTAAGACTAGCGCTGTCGGCAACACCAGAACGATATTTTGATGATGAAGGTACGCAATCTTTATTTGATTATTTTGGCAAAGTTTTAGAGCCAGAATTCACTCTGAAAGATGCCATTCAACAGGGGGCGTTGGTGCATTATTTGTACTACCCTATCCTAGTAGAACTCACAGAGGCAGAAGCCCGTGCTTATGTAAAATTAACCGCTAGGATTGGCAGGGCACTGTTATTTCAAGAACGCCAGAACGGTTCTAGCAAAGGCAATTGGGAAGATCGTGAAGAACTCAAGCCGTTGTTGATGCAACGGGCGAGATTAATTGGTGCTGCTACCAACAAGTTAACTGCTTTGCGCGAGTTAATGAGTAAACGCTTGGACACGACGCACACTTTATTTTATTGCGGAGATGGTTCGGTAGAAAGCACGCGCCAATTAAAAGCCGTTGCTAAAATTTTGGGAGAGCAATTGGGATACCGAATCAATACCTACACCGCCCAAACTCCATTATCAGAAAGAGAAAATTTGCGGCGTCAATTTGAGACGGGAGATTTACAAGGTTTGGTGGCGATTCGCTGTCTAGATGAGGGTGTAGATATTCCCGCAATTCAGAATGCTGTAATTTTAGCTAGTAGCAGCAATCCTCGCCAATTTATTCAGCGTCGAGGCCGAATTTTGCGCCCTCACCCAGGCAAGCAACGCGCTACTTTATTCGACATGATTGTAGTGCCGCCAGAGTTAGATCGGGAAACTTTGGAAGTAGAACGCAATTTGTTAAGAAAGGAATTGCGGCGATTTGTAGAGTTTGCTGACTTAGCGGATAATGCGGTCGAAGCTAGAGTTAAATTACTGGATTTACAGAGAAACTACGAGTTGATGGATATGTAATGCTTCGGCTGAATCTAGTATTCCTTAATGGGTTGTAAAAGCAAATATACCTGGCGATTAGAAATCGCGGCTACACAAACAAAGTCCGCCTACGCGGACTTCTGAAACCCGCGTAGGCGGGTTTAGTTGAATAAATGCGAAGCAACTTCTGCCCCCCTTCTTCCGAAGGGGGGTAAGGGGGGTTGGCGTAGATGCGAATTCTATTCGCCCTCTTTACTCACATAGAATTGTGAGATCACCAGAAATAACCGGGTACTACGGTTGTCTGCCGATCGCTTGTGTCATACTTCAGCAGATACTCGTGAGCGATCGCATCCAGTTCTCGCAACCTTTCGGCTTCAGTTTTGCCAACCTCAGTATCGGTGGATAATAGAATCACCTGATGACTCGCAGAGGGAAAATATCGCTCAACTAAATTCTGTCGGTGAGAAGAATCTAGTCGCCCCAGCGGTGTGTCGATTGCTACAGGTAAGTGGTGTCCGGCGACTCGTGCTAATCCCCATAAGAAAGCGATCGCTAGTAATTGCTTTTCTCCGGCTGAGAGGCGATGCTTTGGTACGGGTTGTCCCTGCGGATCGTAAATAGAAAGGCTGAAGGTTTGAGTGTCAATGGCTACGCGATGCACTAGGTCAGATTTGTGCAGAAGATAGCGGAAACACTCGGTTACTTCTATTTCTAATTTATTGAGTTTTTTCAGGGTTAATTTTTCCCGAAATAGCTTTAGAGTCGCTTGGACTTTGGCGACGGAGGCGATAATGTGCTGATTATTTTTTAGCTTGATATTGTCTTCGCTATAGTCTGCTAATTCTTTTTTGGTTTTAGCGATCGCTCTATTTAATTCTTCGCAACGGCGGCTAGCCATTTCATGAGCAACTTGAGCTTTCGCGACTGCATTATTCGCTTCTCTAACAGCGTCTTGTAGTTGTTGATACGCTTCTGGGGAAGCTGCGGCGGATATCTGTCTATCGAGAGCATCTATCTCAATTTCTAGGTTTTCTAGCTCTTCTAGTTTTTCTTTGGCTCTAAACTTAGCGGTATTGATGCCAAAACTTAAGAAATTATCTAGTTCCTTGATTTCTTCTAATTCTGCTAATAACCAGGGGCTTTCCTTGGCAGTAATTTCTTGCTCAAGTTGTTGATTTTCTTGTTCGAGGAAGAACTTAATTTTGTCAAGTTGCTCGGAAACTAATGACAATTCGGAAATATAATTTAAGAGGCGATAGTCTCGTTCTATCAAAACATCCCGTGCGATTTTTTTCTGTTGTTGGCGGCTTTCCTTTTCGGCTTGGGATTTAGCTTGATCAAGCAGGGGAGAAATTAAGGTGAGGGGAAAGCTACCAGCAGCTAATTCTCGCAGCGCTTCCCGCGTTTTTTCTGCCTGGGTTGTGAAATGGTCTTTTTGTTTTTCTAGACGGTTGCGATCGCTCGCAATTTTCCCCCCTTCGTACAGAAATTTTTCAGAGGCTTCACGCTGCTTTTCTTCAGACCTATCTAAGTTATTTCGCAAAGAACCTACTTCTTGGGTTGCAGCTTCTAATTCATCTTTTTGTACATTAAGTCTTTGTTCAATTTCTTCTAAGGTAGCGAGTTCTTTAGCGCTAGCAATTTCTTTGCGCTTACGGCTAACGAGGATATCTAAATCGGCGGATAGACGTTCTGAGAGTTCTAAGCCTAATAGCGATTGAATTGCCCCGACAACTAAGGGGGGTGGAGTGTCTAATTCGGCAAGTTCTTTTACCTGTTCGCCGTCAAACAAAAATAAATTAGAAATTCCCAGCGGTAGTAGGTTTTCAATATATTCGTCCCAGGTGTTGGCAAGGGCTTTATCGGGCCATTCTTCATCTACTAGAATACCGAGACTATCTTTTCCGTCTTTGGGTTCCTTTTCCCAATATCGGACAACTCTTAAAATAGTTGGTTTGTCGTCTTGAATGACCTCGAAAGCTAATTCAATTCGGGCTTTTTCTGTGGGTGGGGTATTGCGGTTGACTGACTGGGTAAGAAAGTCGTTATAGCTTAAGTTGCCGCGTGTAGAACATTGGGCGCGGGAACCGTATAAAGCAAGGCGAATGGCGTCCATCAGGGTCGTTTTACCGCCGCCGTTCATGCCGCCAATTAAGATAATCGGGCGAGTATTTTCATCCGTTTCGGGGCGGAGGTCGATGACTTGTCGCCCCAGATAAGGGCCGAAATTTTGCAGGACGAGTTCAAGAAATATCACAGCTTATTGAGAATAGGTAATCGGTAAAAGCTAATGGGTAATCGGGAATAAACAGCACTTATTCATTAGCGTCATCTGCTTTTGGCGATGGAAATTTCATGCTTGCCCAACTTAGCTGTTTCACTCTATCAATATCGCCTTCTACAACCGCATTTTTTAAGTCGCGCTTCTCGTGGGCATTTTGAATTGCATCTTCTTTCGAGCGAGAACTGCTTTCAAAGCATTTATCCAATTTTTCGTACACGCCACGCCGCGATTTGACCTGAAATTGGCGTTCTGTATCTAGCAGTTTCGCCATCAGTTCTAGGTGCATTTCATCATTGCAGATTTCTTGCAGCACTTCCCATTCATCAGTACCTAGGAGTTTCCTCTCAGCACCAGGACGCTCATCTCGGAAGGGTTCACCTGTAACTTCTTCGTAAATACGCGGCAAACTGTCATCAAATTCATGTTTTTCTTCTAACCAAATGCGGCGAATTTCGCTTAATTCATCCTGGGCAATTAGGGTAATATCGCGCATTTCTGGCGGTGCAGTGCGGCGAATTTGAGTTTGTGCTTCTAAGACTCGCTTCAACCAATGTTCCCGCCAGTATTTGGTATAGGGGCCAGGAATTGGTTCAACTGAAATTTTATCATCAATATTGCGTTCAAAGAGTTCGACTTTACCATAAATGCGGCGGAAGTCTCTCTTCTCACGGTCGTTTTCAATATCTAATTCACGGCGGAAATCTACAAGAGGTTGCAACCACTCTTTCTCTTGATCGTTTTGGATCATTGCACTTAGAGATTTATCGCTATCAACCAGTGTGCAAACCCAGCAACCAAAGCGAGAACTACCACAACTAGGGGTAGAAGTATCAACTACTAAAGGGCATTCATTATCTGCTGTTGCACCTCGATACATCGCAAATAAATCTTTGTTACTGTGTCCCCAAGGATTTTGCCACTGCATTAGATATAGCCAAACTTCATCTGTTCGCCAATCTTCAATAGGGCTGTAAACTAGAGAGTTAGGTAAGCTGGCATTAGGACTGAGGCGATCGCGTACCCGCTTTTCTTCGAGCTTTTTCATCCTAGTAGCACGACTGGTGCTTTCAGCTTTGCGCGTACCCAATATAAGAATAGTTTCGCCACTGATTCGCACAATGTTCCGAATAAAGTGGTTAGACGGATCGATTTTTAAGCGTCCAGTACACCAGCGAAACTTAAGACGTGGTGCAGGATAACCTTTACCAATTAATCCCACCCAATATGTTTTTGAAACTTCTGGTTTCAATAAATGGGGTTCTATGGGCATTTCTTGCTCTTTAGCACTTGCCTTTATCTGCTCTATAGATTTGCGAACCCAAGTAGAAACTATGGGATTTTCTACTAGCGTATCTGTCGTTATTACATAAATTGTCTTAGTTCTTTTTTCTGGTGGAAGTGCTGCGATCGCATTCCAGACCATTTGCAATACTGCTGTGCTGTCTTTTCCGCCACTGTAACCTAAAATCCAAGGTATTTTATCTAGACAATATAGTTCTTGGATTTCTTTGGTTAGCTTTTCTATGTCTTCCACTAATTCCGCAACAGTACGCGGCGGAAATAGTGACATTTGAACTTCTGTCACGCCTGATACTCCTGAAAAGTATTGTCTACTTTTCAGGATACTACTGCCAAGCCCAAGTTTTACATTAAGAATCTATTATGTCTCAGGCAGTCAAGCTAATTCCAGTCCTTTGCTCTACCTCTCGAACAGCTACTTTAATACCTTTGTCCACTGCTGCCGATTGTGTAACTATTTTCCTATTACCTTCGCCATCATCTATCACCACGCTGTTTTCCCAAAGTGCAGAATTACGTCTGTAATCAAGACTTGCTAGGGCATGAATTAGTGTGTTTCGCTGTGCGTCACTAAACTCATTGTTAAAAAAGATACGATGCCCAACGCGACTGATAATTTGAAATCCAACAGTGTTAAAATCAATTCTATCCTGTCGCAAGCTGTACAAATCAAGATTTATAGTTTCTGATGCAGGTTGTAGCAAAGGCTTCCAAACTTCATTGTTCTTCGCAAATTCCATATAAAATATTTTTGCTTTTTCCATCTGCATCTTATACTCACTTTTCTGTTGGTTAGCACGAGATTCGATTACTTGTTTCCGGGATGAACCAAATAAAAACTCAGCTACACCGATCCGGAGTTGGTTCATTGTGAACATATAATTCGGATCTTTTCCAACTGTTTTAGAAATTTTATCAATTCGTTTATCAAAAATAACTAATTGCCTTGAAATATCGCGTGTCAGTTTTGCAAGAACATTAGTAACATCAAATGCTGCTAAGAGTGCAGGTGGAATCGGTTTATTTTTCGCGCAGTCAGCAAAATCCTGGTGTATTTGATCTATATCGTCTTCTTGAACAACTAAAACCGTTACACTGTCATTGCGTAAGCTAGGTCTTTCTGCGCTTGCCTTTTCAATAGCTTTGAGCCGATGCTGACCGTCAGTTACATAAAGCTCTACATTACTAGGAATGACAGCATATCCAAACTTTACTGCTCCTGTACCAAAAGCAAATACCTTAATTGGTGTACTTGAATTGAAGATGAAGGATGGGAGAATGTAATTGTCTGTTTCTAGTAGATACTTAGCAATCTCATCAACGTGCTGACGTATTAGCGGACGGTTAATTAATTCCTCTGCATTATTCTTGTTCTTCTTAGCGTCAGCAGTCTGTAGCCGTGCCATTTCAAGGAGCAGATCCATAGGCAGAGAAAATGCAAGATGGATTCTTCTACCCTGCTCATATACGTGGCACAGGAAGACTCTAGCCCCAGAAGTGCCTGCATCTGCCCACGCTTGGCTTTGGGCTTCCTGCTGAGTTGGAAGTATGACAATGTTGGCACTGGAACGTTTACCGTTGTTGATATCTACTGTAGAGACTGTTTGATAAGGACTGTCAAGCATTACGGTTGCCTCTGGGGTTATCTGTGCTTCTAGAATACCCATTAAAGTACTATTTGTCAAATCCGCAGTTCTATTTCGGACTGCAAGGCGCTTTTAGAGAACCAAAATAGAGCTGCGTAAACGAATAAATATATGTTTTCTGGATATACAGTCCTGGAATAAAATCCTTGTTTTAGAGACGTGGACTATCTGTTCAGGGCACTGTCACCCTTCTTCCCCTGCTTGACATACGGGCATTCTCTAACCGTTCCTCTTCCGGTGTCAGCGGCAAATTCAGGCGCTTTTTAATATAGGCACTCATCTGACTGACACTGGTGCGGGATTTAGAAATCCCACCACTAGACATAATTATCCCTTCCCAATCAGGATTAGAGCGCGACCAGTCGATTTGTTGCAAACCTTCTAAATGTGAGTCCCAGTTTTCCGGGTAAAGCGACAGCAAAGTTGCTCCAATAGCGCCTAAACTAGCGATCGCGATCGCGTGACTATGCACGTAATCCCGCCGGATTTCGCCTGCGCTGACCTTCCCGTGTAGAACTTGCTCCCAAGCTGGGATATAGCGACTAACTGCATTCCAGTAACGGGCTGCTCGTTCAATCTGCTGTTCAGTCTCCTGGCGATCCGTTAGCAGGGCAAGAGTAGCATTATAGATGCTGTTGAGAGTAAATAGCTTGCCGGAGCGAGTAGGCAGCGTACTGCGTTCCGTATCTGTGAGGTTTCTAAAAACCTGGACTTGCTTGACAACTGACCGCACCCAGTTTGTTTTCGCGTCCCGATGATCGTAAAGAATGTTTAGCGATGGATCGGCATCGACTGCATAGCGGTTTAAATCAATAAACATCTGCTGCGATCGCTTTAGACCTATATCTAAAAAGAAGATAACCGCGATCGTTTCATACCCCAGTTCGGGATTTTCTTTCAGCGCCATTTCCAACGCTGCCCGTCGATGTTGCCCGTCATGGATGGCAAAACGCGCATCCATAGGCACTTTCAATCGTCCAATCTTCCGCGCTTCTGCCTCTGTTCCAATCGGTTCAAAAGTGATATCCGCGTCAATCGATGCCGTAATTGCCGAGAAAATGTAGTTAGTCGGATTGTTCAAAATATATCGGGCAATTTCTGGCACGCGGGTGCGGTTGAGCGATCGCTTTGTCCTCATTTCCGGCGGCATTTCCCCATCGTCCAAGGGGAACAGCTTCGGGATAAATCGCACCGGACACATCGAAACGTAGTATTCTCGCCCTGCCTGAATTCCCCGAATCACAGGCAAAACGTACTCAAAGGAGGGGGTAAGCATAAATACCCAGCCTTATTTAGTTTTGGACACGATCTCAGTATACATAAAGTTTTTAAAAACTAGATTTGACACAACAACTTTTGACTGATAGTTTTTAAAAATTGATTAAAATCCCCGGTAAATGTGCCTATGAACAGCCCCAGCAACCCCACAACTGACCTTGCCAGCCAGATTTTGGAACGGGAAAACCAAGAAAAACAAGCGATCGCGCTCCTTTTAGATAGATATCTGGCGCGGAACGACCAATTCCTGGTTCAGAAGATAGAAATGGGCGGCACGGAGGCGTATATCGGTTCGGCAACTCTAGAATGGTTCGCCAGTCGCGTTCGATTCGCGTCTCGCCTACCGCTTTTCCGGCAAAAATTCGACCCAGAGAAAGACAATGTGGAAATCGACGCCGAGAGTATTGAAGAAATTCAGCAACGACCCCTAGATTGGTCGCGTCAAGCGCCCTTGACGCAGTATTTAGCAGCTCGAAAGACTCACAAATTCCCGCCAGTATTAGTAGTGGTCAATCAACCTTGGGTAGACAATCCTAATGCTGCCGAGTGGGATGCAAGCGGACGTGCGATTAAATCTGCTGCTGATTTTATGGCACTAGATAAAGACGGCAAAGTAGGGTTGTTGAACGTTTCCCCAGATGTCACGATTTTTGCCTTGGATGGTCAACATCGACTGATGGGCGTGCAGGGTTTAATGGAGTTACTTCAAACAGGTAAACTTCCACGATATAAAAAAGATAAAAAGCCTTCAGGTGCTGTTATTACAATTGACGATCTCAGACAGAACTATCAGATAGACCCTGCTTATTTGCAAAACTTAGCCAAAGAAAAGATAGGCATTGAATTTATTTCAGCAGTCGTGACTGGAGAGACGCGGGAACAGGCACGACGACGAGTGAGATCCATCTTTGTCCATGTAAATCTCATGGCAGTACCTTTAAGTAAAGGTCAGATGGCACAGCTAGATGAAGATGATGCATTTTCAATTGTTGCCCGAAAAGTTGCTGTCACCCATCCTCTACTAAAAGATATTGACGGGCGCAATCCTCGCGTTAATTGGGATAGCGCAACAGTTGCCGCGAAGTCAACCGTTTTAACTACCCTGCAAGCGCTCAAAGAAATGTCTGAACGCTACTTAGAATACAAATTTCCCAAGTGGAAACCTGTTGGTAAAAAGGGTTTAATTCCCATGCGCCCTGATGATGGAGAACTGGAGGAGGGAATTGAGGAATTTAATCAACTTTTCGACTATTTGACAACTCTGCTCAGCTTTAAAAGGCTAGAAAGTGGCGCAGAAACCCCGGAAATGCGCCGCTTCAATTTTGAAAAAGGTGGCGGGGAAGGAAATATACTTTTCCGCCCGGTTGGGCAAGTTGCCTTAGCTCAAGCTTTAGGAATTTTGGTTTTCAAAAAGGGATTTTCGCTAAAAACTATTTTTGAAAAGCTTCAGAAATACGATGCGGATGATGGCTTCAGCGGCATGGAGTCTCCTGATTCTCTTTGGTATGGCGTTTTGTATGACCCAAATAAAAAGCGGGTTTCAGTTGCCGGAAAGGACTTAGCCGCCAGATTAATTGTCTACTTGCTGGGTGGGGTTGATGATGACATGGAACGTGCAGAAATTCGCCGCGCGGTAGCTGAAGGAAGAACAATAGAAGATAAAGCAATGGGATTTAATGGCAAGTTTGTAGAGCCAAGGCAGGTAGGATTACCGCCAATTTTATCTTGAGCTTTGCCTTCTAGATACGGCTTTCGTGTAACTGAATGAGTTCCTGAGTTCCAGACGCGATTAATTGCGCCTGGAACAAACTATCAAAATTGTCTTGACAGACTAATAGTGATTTTATGACTCAACCAGATTTGAGATAAATGAGTTCTGCTTCTACGGGTAAGTGATCTGAACCTATTGTCGGTAAAACTTTGCTAGAGTGAGAAACCCAATGTTTTGAATACCCAATATAGTCAATTCTGAAGAGGGGATAATTTAATTTTGAAGTTGAGTTTTTAATCAAGAAGCTTAGTTCCCAGCCATGAGGCCAAGTCAAGCCAAAACCTAACCCTGATGTTTGGAAGGAATCTTGCATAACTGTTCTTAAATAATGATAGTCTTGCGACTGGTCTGTCATATTAAAATCACCAGCAACAATAAATGGCTTGGTTTCTTTCTGGAGCCGCTGCACTAAATCCTGAATTTCTGCCGAGCGTTTTGTGTAATCATAAATCGGAATAGTGAGGAAAGGCAAAATTTTCTGGGGACGAATCCAGGGGGATATAACTTGAATATTGTAAACAACTACCTCCTGCTGATTAATTTGGATAATCGCTCGTTGCTGAATTTCTCGATGACCCGCTAGGTGTAAATTTTCGGAGAATAAAATTGGATATTTGCTGAGGATTGCCACGCTTTGGGCATAAACTTGGTAGGGGTAGGATGTCTGTAAGCGGGGAAAAGCTTTTTCAGTATGTCTGCGAACAATTTCTTGTAAACAAATGATATCGGGTTGTTGTTGTTGAATTAATTTAACTAAATTTTGGGAACTGGTTTTATGCCAACTGCTGTTTAAGGATAAAATTCTGATATTAGGCTGGGAACCATTTGATCGTAAAGCGTGAGGAGAAAAGTATTTCAGATGCAACCAACTGACCAGAAAGATGCAAGCAATCCATGAAATAATCGAGAACCATCGTTTTTTTATAATTGAAAATGCCAATAGGGGTAAAATTAATATCGGTAAAAAAATAAAAGGGATAAAGGTGCTAACAAAGCCAACAAGCCAGAAACTATCCCAAAATATTAATCGCAGCAGGAAATACAAGACAATAAATCCTGAGTAGGCGTAAGCCAAAATTTGAGTGCCTAGCTTCAAAATTTGGCAAAATTTAATCGCAATCATTTCCTGGCTTGATTAAATTATTTTGTGTATCGTTGGATGTGTAAAAGATTTTCCCGACGAACCACGTTAGCGTTCGCGTAGCAGCGCGGATGCGCTTAGCTATGCGCGTTAATTCTCGCTAAGTACACGAGGGAGAGAAAAAATTTAATGATTCATGTAAATTAGCTAGATAAACTTGTCGCACGTAATAATAAAAGCTAACTTAAGTGAGAAACCTGCTGAGATCGAATTCCCCTTCTACTGGTTCTTCCTTATTGCGTTCAGAGCTAAGGAGTAATAAAAGTGTGGTTGAATAGTCTACTATTCCCCGCAACTCTTCTTGTAAAACTTCTAGCCCCCCGTTGGCATATTCTTCAAAAATCCGGATACGTTGCTCTTCAGAATTTTCATCAGTCGGGGAGAGAATCTTTATGTCTTTAGTTTCAGCGATCGCTAATAACTGAATCACCCGATCGGTGCCTCTAGATACAAAAACCTCTAGGGCGATCGCACCCGGTTCCCTTTTGGATATTTCCCCTAAAGGCGATCGCTTTTTCCGCTTCGCCCCCAAGGCTGCTGCAAACGCGATCGCATCAGCGTAGGTTTGGAAAGGGCCAGTTGTGCTATCAGATGCGACTAAGGCTTGCACCAAATCAGCTTTATCTTTCGCAATTCTGATTCTATTTGCACCCATTGTGTTAATATTTTTTGCTTAAATACTCATAACGAATTGAAATAGCGATCGCTCTGTTCATCTTCTAAGCTAAGATGTTCATTTTTTGCCTTGGGAACGTTTCAATCTTTGCTCCAGATATATTTTTCCCAAGCTAACCAACTCCTTGCCAAGCCTAAAAATTGTTCCCCCAAGCTCAAGAACACCTTTCGGCTTTTTGAATTCGGTTTCTTGAGGCAAATCCACTTTTTCTTTTTTCTTGGGCTGACGAGGCGCTGGGTCAAATCCTTTAGGCTTTTGAGTCATAATCTGATTAGAAAATAAGACTTTGCACAATGAACTTTCTTTATATTATCTGCCGAACCGATGCAGATACAGAGCGATCCTCAAATTAGGGAAATAGTTGATTAACTCGAACCTCAATCTCTGGAAAGGCAAGAGGGGAAAAGATGGCATCTCCATCTAAAATAGTTTCTTGTTGATAATTTGCTTCTCCCGGTTCGCGGAAAACGTAGACTCGCCGCGTGTTCACATCCAGAACCAAGTAATCAGCAATCCCAGCTTTGGCATAAGTGCGTGCTTTCATCTGGCAATCTCTATTTAGAGTAGAGTCTGCCACTTCAACTAACAGGAAGATATCATCGGGTGTAGGGTGACGCTCAAAATACTCGCAGGGATTGATACGAACAACAGCGATATCGGGTTCAGGTTCTGAGTTGGGGCGCAGCGTAATTGGTAACTGCATCCGCAGGAACGCTTGATTTGTCAGTAGACTGTTGAGATAGTTGAACGCCCGTTGCATCGTAGCAGCATGGGGAGGTTGTTGAGGACTCATTTCTAGAATCTGTCCTTCTAGGAGTTCCACTTGCTCGTCAGTTGTCAGAATTTCTGTCTCGATCATGCGGTGGTACTCATCTACAGTCCACAAGCGTCTACCAGTTACAGTCATAGATTTTTAGCTGTAAAAATAGCTTGATTGAGTGTTATTAAAAGTGGGCGTCTAAACAAACAAATCGTCTACTGCCATCAACCATCCCGGCACAGCGGGTTCAGCTTCAGCCACCTCACCACGACGGTAAACTTGCGGCTTTGAGGGATTGCTAGCACGATACACCTTGACAACTTCCGCCTTGAGTACATCTACATCCCATACCACCAGCGTACCCGCCGCAAAGTAATCCCGACGCTTGGCTGCCATTTCCGCTTCTGCTGCCTCACCGTAATCATTCTCGCTTCTCACTTCAGCAGCAAAAACGGGTGCCCCTTCTAAGAACTTTCCGCCGCTAGGATTGCCGATGTAGAATGCAGCATCAGGGCTGAAAGAACGGCGGTTTGGAAGATTGACAATAAAGCCGACATTATCAGGCAAAGCATAACCACTTTTGGTGCTGCGTTCGTAATCGCGCAGGCTAACATATATTTCACCTCCTGCACGTCCTGGCAGAAAACCTGTCGCCGCCATCAGTACCAATTCTCCGTTTACAATTTCCGCTTTGCCATTTTCCGGTATGCGGTATAAAGCTTCAATTGTTGTTTCTGTTTTTAAATTCATTGTGAGTTACCCATTTGTGCTGATGGTGAGAACCTGCGGCGGAGTGGAATCTGGAGGATAGAGAAAATCTACCTGTACAACTCTCTTGTCACCTGACGGCATCTTCAGCGTTACCAATGGTTCCCCCGGTTGTCCGCGTCGCTGTACCAGATGCACGTAGCGCGTCTTTTCCACTCCATTATCATCGTTGTAACGCAGCCTGACTGTGCCTCGAAAAAACACTTGCTTAGTGAGGGGATTTAAGAACAAAAGTCTATCGGTTCCTCCCTCATCCTTCAGGGGTGTTTGCACGGATACAGTAACAGTTTGGGTTTGATTAGTAGAGTTTTTCAGCGGCAAAGTGAGATTGTATTCCACCCCATAGTTGCTGTGGGCAAAATACGCCGTATCAGGATAGCGAACTAGCATCGGGGCGCTTTGAATTTGCTTTGTGCCGAGGGTAATGAGATGCAGAGTGCCTAATACATAAGAAAACGCTTTCCCCGGCTGAGGAATCGTTAAATCTGAGGAATTAGAACCATCGGTCATTTGTGCTTGCCATTGTGCCCCTTGGGACACACCCGCCACGCGGCTAAAAACTGTAGGTTCTCTGGGAGGATCTAACGGTGTGGGAATTGGATCGCGCTTCCCCGCCAAACCGCCTGTATTCAGCAGCTTTTGCCATTCAGCCAAGGTGGGTGTCCTCTCACTGCCATTGCCATTGCGGGGGGCATTCATGGCTAAATTGGCAACATAAATTGGGCGATCGCTCGACAACCGCATCATCGTGGTGCGACCATTCGATGAGGGAGCCTTCACCGGAATTGGCTGATTCATCAGCATTTGGCTTTGCCCCGGTGGAATTGTAACCTTTTGGGAGAATTTTTCCTGCCGAATCCCTCGCAGCACATCATTCATTGTCCGGCTGCCAGGGCCAGCGTAGACGGTGCCGTTAGGATTATCCTGAATATCTGGCAAGGAAATAAACGGCGCATCGGGAGTGGAAAGGTAACTTGCTGCTTGCAGCACTTCGACAGTGGCAGGTTGATCGCCGGGATTGTGCAAAATCACGCCTTGGTAAAGGGTGCGCGTTTGCGAGGAATTTTCTGCCCTGGCGATGTGGTGAGAAAATAAATCAAATCGTCCCTGGAAGGGGAAATTTAAATGCGCTTCCGGCACCTGTTTGCCTGCCGGGGGGAAGGTAGACAGCAGAATGCCTTCAGTTGTCACGAGTTCGGGACTGTTGCTGTTAAAGGTGGGAACTGCATCCAGTTTTCCCGGTAAAGCCCGCACCTCCATCGGTTGCACTTCCACCCCGGCTATATACTGCGGCGGAATCGTATAAATGTTTAACGCCCGACACATCGACGCTGCCACTTCGCCTCTGGTGGCGCTGCGATTGGGATTGAGTTGTTTGACGTTGGGATAATTGACGACAAGGGTGCCCACGGCGGCGGAAGCGATCGCATTTTGGGCATAACTTGGAATCTGCGCCGCATCGTTAAAATACTGCCCCAGCGTCTGACTGACATTTTCCGGGATGGGATAATTTGCCGCACCTGCTATAACGCCGATTGCTTGCACTCTGGGAATGGCTTGACTCGGTTGAAAAATCCCGCCTGGATAACCCGAAAAAAAGCCTTTTTGATAAGCGGTAGCGATCGCTTTATTCGCCCAGTGACTAGCAGGCACATCTCTAAAAGCTGTGCTGCTACGCTTTACTGGCGCATTCGGGAAGGCATTCAACATCAGCACCGCCGCCTCAGCGCGTGTCACCGTTGCTTCTGGGCGAAAGCTGCCATCCGGGTAGCCCGTCACTAACTTTCTTTGGGCTAACTGAGTAATGCAATCTTTCGCCCAATGGCTTTGAATGTCAGAAAAAGCGGCAGTACTGGGCGTTGATAAACCCAACAGAGACACAAAAAGAACGGAAGTAACGGCAGGATTTGTCAAAAATTTGAGAGTTTTAACCATTAAAAGGCTTGAATGTCAACGAAAGTCTTTGAAGTATTTTTAGACAAATTTGTTGCCAGTGGGAAGCGATGCGCGATCGCCCTGTATCTACAACGCTGATTCAGTAATCCTAGGGAGAATCTCTTTCCTGCTATAGGAAGGCAGTAATTTTCCCCTTTTCCTTGCAGGGAAGAGGACTGGGGGGTTAGGTTTTTGATTGCTAAATCAATGTTGTAGTAACATTGCAGGAGTGCTCCACCGACCAATTTTATTTATAAACTACGCAGCCATACATAAAAACTGGCTCGCTAGCCTCAATTGGTTTTGCCGATACGTCAGCCTGCCACGCCTCAACAGGCAGGATACCATGCTCGGTTAATTGCCAGCGTCCCAGCAGCGCTCGGATCGTTTCGGGATTACGCATATAAACATGCGCCCCCATCGAGTCCAATAGTTCTAGCATTTCCGGATACACGATCCCCGCTTCACCATCAAAATCCAGCGCCAAAAAACTACCCGCCGGTGCCCAATCATAGAGTTGATCGAGCATCTGGGTCATAATTTCATCAGGGATAAAGGCTGCAACACCGACAAAAACCATACCTAAACGCCGAATTGACCCTAGCACTTGTGCAACAACCGATTGCTCCAGGGTATCCAGGTTTGTCGCATCGCAGAAGGTGTAGCCAGCGTTCGAGTTCTCGGCTAAAATCTCTTGACCCAGTTTGATATTTGCTCGATCGATATCGGTATAAAGAACCTTTGCTTGCGCTACAACTTCATGCACATTGCCGCAAGTTGGTAATCCGGAACCAAAAACAATAAATTGGTCAATGCCCTGTAATTCAATATAGCGGGATACCTGACCAATGTAGTCTCGTAACTCGCGAAAAACGGTTGGGAAATCAGGATATACTCCGGCACAAACTTTGGCTGCTTCCACATCAATTGGGAAGTAATGAGAACCGCCAAGCCAATAATCGATCATCCGGGCTGTGTTGGGAGAAACTTCCATTCCTACTCCTTTCGCGGATAAATTTTAAAAAGAGCGAGCGCTCTTTTTATCCTCTTTTGTTTGACTGCATTTTTAGCTAAATGATTGTAGCAGCCAGCGAGTAATTGCCCCATCATCCTCAGATTGGCTGCGTTGCAGTGCTTCTTCAACGAGGGAAAGTGTCAATCCCGGTAATACCAACGACTCTTGGATTTCGCCACTCCGCCCATCAGAAATTGAGAATGCGATCGCATCCCCAGTTTCTACATCAACAACCCAATATTCAGATATTCCTAATCGTTCGTAGAGTAAACGTTTTCGCCCTAAATCATCATTAAGTGTTGTTGCCGCAATTTCCACTACCAATGTTGGGGGTTCAAACTCATTCAAGTCAATTGGAGAATTTGAACGCGGTGGAAATACAAATTTTGAGCCAATGTAGAAAGCAGAATCAGGTTGACATTCGCCTGCCCCTGATTTCCTGAAACTGGTATTAACTAGTTCCTTAATCCGAATATTCCTGACTGCTGCATAAAGACTCACTACCTTAGACATGATAGAATTATCCTGCCCGTGACTGGAACCAATTGGCATTGTTTCAATCCTCATGTAGCCCCGATCGTAATAAAACCTACCATTTTCATAAGCAGGATTATCAGCTAGTACAATAAATTCTTCCCAAGGTGCTTTTATCCACGTATCTGTCACTAAATTCTGTTGTACAGCCGCTGATGAACTAGAAATCATAATCCACCTCTACAATCTCGGTATATTCAAACTCGTTAGGACTTTGCCTAACTAAATCGTAATCGTTTCCGTTTAATTCAATCGAATCTTTTTCGCATTCCGGCTTAGAAGAGTAATAAGTCAATACATATTGCCTACCAATCCGAGTAGCGATTTCTGCGGCTACTTCACCGCGCCATTGAGTTTTAGTGACTAAAACCACTAACTGATTTGCTAATCTGGGAATCGTCTTCGCAATTTGCCGCCGATAAATTTCATCCAAACTTCCGAAGGGAGAATCCATCACAATTGGAAACGTGCTGCTATCTGGTACCATCAGCATTTCCTTATGACTCCACTCGCGAACCCTATCGATAATGCTACCGATAAACGATAAGCTGAGAATTTGATTTTCTCCCGTAGAAGCAGCGACGGGTGACTCTGAACCGGCGGTATTTTCTACTAATGTTAGCTCATACTTTTCACTAAGTTTGGGGATATAAGGGGTAAAGGAAATCTCACTAAAAATTTCTTGTACCCGCTTTTCTAGCTGCACGCGAAACTGTTGATCAAGACGCGATCGCACTTCGGTTAATCGCTCAATTGCATCCTGGGTTGCAGCAATTCGTCGCTGGGCTAGCGCTTGCTTTGCCTCATTCATCTCATGTTTGGCAATTTGCTTCCCTAAGCCTTCAACTTCAATTTGAATATCAGCAATCTTCTGTCGATTTTCCCCTTCTTCTAGGGTTAAATCTCGAATTCTTGCTTCAATTTCATCTAACCGCTTTTGAAAGTTGCGAATTTCCTCACTGGGATCTTTTCTTAACTTATCCCGAATTTCATCTAGTTGCGTTTCTATTTGAGAAATGGTTTGTCTATACTGAGTAATATTCGCTTGCTCTGTATCCACCTCTTCCCAAAATGCCGGTGCTTGCTTATCAATTTCATCTACTTGGGCACTCATGCGAATCGCAGTTTCCTCAACAGCCGCAATTCCTGCTTTATCCAACCAGGTTTCAACACTTTCATAAGCAGCAGTTCCCTCAGGCAATTCCGTACCGCAAATACAGCGGTGCTGATATAATAAATTAGTGACAAATTGCCGATCGATGCCAGAGGGTAGCTCGCCTCGCTGTCGTAAATTATCAATAATCGCTCGGAATGCTGCTGTTGTCTCGGATAATAAAACTGTGTAGCCTTGGGTTGAAATAGCCCGTTTTAAGGCTTCTTGGCTTCTTTTGAGATTTTGTTGATTTACGGCTTTTTGTTCTTCCAGAGATTTTCGTTCTTCTTCTAACCTTTTAGCCGCATCGAGTTCCCGCAACTGGTTGCTAATTTCTTTTTTGAACGTCTGTTGAGCTGCTAACTCTTCCCCTATTTCAGTTTGACGATTAGATAAGCGATCGCTTTCTTTTTCTCTCTGCTCTTTCTTCCTTAACAACTGCTGAGTTTGAGAGTCGCCAATCGCTTTTAACTCAGCTTCTAGCGCTTTTCTTGCCTCCCCCAGATGCTTGATGGCACGATTTAAAACTTCTACCCCCAAAAGTTTTTTCGTTGCTTCGGCAATTTCCTCCTTTTTCTCAGAGCGAACAATTTGCTCGATTCGTTCTCCATCAAAAAAGAAATACTGATGCAAACTTTCTGGTAAGATTCGCCCAATGATATCTTCTGGATGCTGGGTAGGCAATCTCCAAATTCCATCATCTCCGGCGATTTGCATATACAGCTTGCTTTCGCCTTTCTCAATAGTTGCACCCTTATAAGCGCGACACTCGCGTTTTGCTCGGTAGCGTTTATCGTTATGTTCCCAAGTAACTTCTACCCAGCATTCTACTGGAAAGCCTGGTTTGGCTTCTGCAAGCGATCGCTTATTCACCAACTGCTCTTGTGAAGCAAAAGCAGCACTGAATTTCTCATACAATACCCACGTAAATGCATTTAACAGGGTTGTTTTTCCTGCACCATTATTGCCGTGGATAATCGTAGTATTTTCTTCCTCTCCACAGGAAAGCAAAATTTCTGGAGTTTTTCCATAAAATTGCCGAAAATTGCATAATTTAATGGAAGTTAGCTTCATCGCACGACTTCCTTCACAATTGTCAAAATATCATCATTGATATTGCGCGGTTGTTTCATGTAGAGCTTATCTTTTTCAGCCTGTAAGACCCGCTCAATGATTTGATAAACTTCTGGTGGAGCTGTTGTAATTGGCTCCTGCACATCATTTAAATAGGGTTCTTTCGTCATTTGGCTTATCACCCTGCAAATAAATTCTATTTTATTTCTAAACCCAAAGGTATGCAAAGGTTAACTTTAAAAGATATTTTGTTAGAGAATTTTTACTGAATTGCGGTTTAATGTAAAGAATTAGAGGAGGCTCCGTGCTTAGCACTCCTTGGAAGCGATCGCTTTCGGGTGAGTAAGCCTCACGTTTTATCGTTTAAGGCTTTATTTAAAGACTGATGGAACCACCGATTGACCGAATTCGCCTGTCTCAAACAGCCAAAGATCAGCTAAGTAAGCTCAAGCGCAACACCAAAATCGATCAGTGGAATATTCTTTGCCGCTGGGCATTTTGTCGCTCTCTGGCAGAGCCAACAATCCCTTCCCCGGTGCCAATTCCAGCAGATAGTAATGTCGAAATGACTTGGCGCGTCTTTGGGGGAGAATTGTCTGATATTCTGTTAATTGCCTTAAAACAGCGCTGCCATAACGATAGATTAGGAACCGATCGGGAGACTTTGGCGACTCAATTTCGCCTGCATTTGCATCGCGGGATTGGTTATTTAGCAGGCGATCCGAATATCAAGAAAATTGAAAATTTAATTGAAGTTGCTGAAACAATTAAAAATGAAAAAGCAAATTTTTAATTGTTTTATGGCATCGTCAAACCTTTGAGCTTTAGCTTTCTCTCTTCCTCGCTTAGCCCTTTGCACTGCACGAGTACGCCAAAACCCCCCAATCCGGTTGGATCGATGAGCTGGTGTAGGGCGTCACGACGGCGCAGTACATCCATAATGCTTTGCTGCTCGGCAATCGGACGATCGCTATGGGAAAGGGCAGCAATGCGATCGCCCAATCCCAGCGCCATCAGAAACAACGCCTGTTTCGTAAAACCCACCCATGCCAAGCCGCATCGATCGCCCCAACGCTCCAAAGCGGTAAAATCCACATGAGCGGTGATATCCTGTTGCCCAATCTGCACGTAAGGATCGTTATGGTGCCGATGCTGGTAATAACACTGAAGCGTCCCCTGACTCCGCTGGGGATTGTAATATCGAGCTGCTGGGTAGCCGTAGTCAATCGTCAACAAATATCCGCGCTTCAGCTTATCGGCAACTGTACTCAGCCAAGCACCAGCCGCTAGATTAATCTCGCTGCGATAGCCATCTGCATAGGCAGCAGATGGCAACTCAAGCCCCACTAAATCAAAATACTCAGTCAGTTGAGGCGTAGAAAGTTCGCCGATTACTTCCTCAAAATGGGTTCCATCCGGCATGGTGACATAGATTTCTTGAAGCTTCCCTTGCGCGATCGCAAACTGATGCACCGGCAATGCATCCACCAACTCGTTAGAAAAAAAGCAGCCGGTGATAGAAGCACTGGGTATCTCCTCCAGAGAACACCACCTAACGGGTGTAGCACCTTGCGTTTGGGCGAATCCTGGGGCAAATATTGGAGCTAATTTCTGCAACACCTGCTGCTGTTGAGAAATTAGCCCCGCTGCCTTTTCAACGATCAGGTACTCTAAGACATGAAAGAATGCTGGATGATGCTGGTGTAAATGCAGCAGAATATCTGCTGCTAAGAGTCCTTGCCCCGCCCCCATTTCCACAAGCGTAAATTGCGCCGGACGTCCCAAAATATCCCACATTTGGACAAATTGCTCAGCCAGCAGTTCGCCAAAGTCGGCACCCAGATTGGGAGCGGTAAAAAAATCACCTTCTGGCCCAATGTTGACAGCGTTGGTGGCATAGTAGCCGTAGTCCGGCTCGTACAGCACCCACTCCATATACTGAGCAAAGGTAATCCGCTGGTTGGGACTGTTGGCAATGCGCTCACCAATCAAGCTCAAGAGCGATTCAGACTCGTGCATCAAAGATTCTTTCAACCTTCAACCTTTACCGTTTTGAGGAAGTCTTCCACTTCAGCCGCCGTTGGCTGTGCAGCGATCGCTCCCGGCTTCATTGCGGTGATTCCGCCCACCGCATTTGCATAAGTCACTACCTGCTTTGCCATTTCGGCATCAGCGAGATGTTGAATACCATGCTTGCACAACTGATCGATGAACCCGGCAAGGAACCCATCCCCCGCACCCGTGGTATCGACCACCTTGACGGAAAAAGCTGGCACCTTGTCTTCATTCCCGCCCAAACAGTAAGCACAACCTTTTTCACCGGCTGTAACTAAAACGCCCTCTACTGAATCCAGACGGTAAGCGATCGCGCCAGCATCAGTGGTTTCAAATAACCATTCAGCTTCTTCGTCAGTGATTTTTAAGAAATCGACGTGCTTGATCAGTTCCTGAATCATCGGCTTGGAATCGCTGGGATCGGGCCAGAACATATCGCGCCGATTCACATCTAGCACAATTTTGACATTGTACCGATCTGCTAGTTCCAGGGCTTTCGTAATTGCCGCTCGCGCATCAGGATAAGCTAACTCCAGACTTCCCAGGACGAGAAAATCAGCGTTTTCAAACAAAGCTTCTGGCAATGCAGACGCTTGTAGGTGCGTATCGGCAAATTCTGTCGTGTCACGAGTTTCTTTTGCAGAAGTAGCGCTAACGCCAAATGCGGCAAATTCTCGTTCGCCCGATAGCGATCGCACTACATAAACTTGCCGCGTCGGTGCGGTGTCATGGCGCTGCACGCCCGTACTATCCACACCCACTTCCTGCAACAACTGCACCAACTGATCTCCCGGCTGATCCTTACCTACACAGCCGATAAATCCAGAAGGGGTTCCCAACTTGACCAAAGCACACGCCACATTTGCGGGTGCGCCGCCCGGATAAGGCGTCCAAGATTCGACATCTTCAAGCGATCGCCCCAGTTGATCGGCTAGACAATCAAACAAAATCTCTCCGAGGCAGAGAACGCGGGGATGGGTCACAACTGCACTCCTTGTCAACATGAACTCAGCCTACCAGAGCCTCTACCCCCTAGATCCGGATATTCACAGAAGCTCAAGATGATCCCAGCCTTTTTGAGGTGGGAGATATTGTCTCAATCCCAGTCACGAACGGGCTTACCCCCAAAGGATCTTCTAAAATTAAAGAGATAGTAAGTAGATATAACTAAGGAAAAAATACTTATGGCTGGTAGCGAGACTTATACCCCCGCGACACTCTCCGAGCGAGAACTGCAAATCATTGAGCTAGTTGCTGCTGGCTTAACGAATCATGACATCGCCCAAAAGCTGGAAATCAGCAAACGAACCGTGGATAACCACATCAGCAATGTATTGACCAAAACCAAGACTGACAATCGGGTGGCGCTGCTACGCTGGGCTTTGCAATGGGGCAAAGTTTGTATCAATGAAGTCAACTGCTGTACCTTGCCAACACCGGCGGATGAAGTGATTTCCTAAGCGAGCAACCGGGAAACCCTGCGAAAAAAGACAATCGTCATTAGTCATTGGTCATGGGTTGTTGGTTATGGGTTGTTGGTCAGTCAATTATTGTGAATTGTGAGATTAGCGAATTCATGGCGAATTGTCAATTGCTTTTCAATTTGTCAATGGCTAATTCGCTAGCAAACGAATCAATCAGGGTCGCGGATTCAATAACCTACATCCCTTCACCTCGTAGATTGGGTTAAGCGATCGCGTTACCCAACGCTACATTCAGTACTTTGGTTGGGTGGTCGTAACATCAAACGCCACATCGAAAGGGCGGGGGGAATCTCCGCCCTTTTGACGTACTTCCCCGACCAGACTGAAGTTATTTAATATCTATTCCGAAAAACTAATGACAAATGACTAAACACAAACGTTATCTGCCAGTTTTAGCAGTTGGTTTATTTGCCGCCTTGAGTGGATGTCGCGATCGCGGCTTGCTCACTCCACCTCCGCAACTGCTGGGAGCCTCCCTCAACAGCTTAGCCGCCGAACAAGAACCCCGCTTTTCTTACGATGGTCGCTACCTAGTCTTTACCTCAAATCGCCAAGCCCGTCGCGGCGTCTATCTCTACGACGTTCAGCGTCGTCGCCTTATCCCTCTCCCCGGACTCAACCAAGCGGGTGTCATCCACGAACAGCCAGATATCAGTGCTGATGGTCGTTACATCGTCTACATCTCCGAGGAACGGGGCAAACCAGATGTTTTCGTTTATGACCGCCAAAGCCTGCAATCTGAGGTCATTACCGACAATATTCTCGGTGAAGTCCGCCGTCCCACCATTAGCGGGAACGGTCGATTTATTGCCTTTGAATCCAATCGTTCCGGGCAGTGGGACATTGAAATTTACGATCGTGGACCCAGTGTCGAATTATCCTTACCCACCAGTCGTTCGGCACCTCTAAACAGCCCTGAAGCCCCCGCCTCACCCACACCAGCGGCTCCCAATTGATGGACGCATCTAAATTAAAGTTAAATAGCAGGGGTTGACCTGCTGTAGAGACATGATTAACCGCGAGTCTTCTGCAACCCTTCTAAATTTGGCTGACTCGGTAACTTTACGCTTCGTTTGTGATAAATAAACCGATGCTCTAGAAGTTCTTGTATCTGCGATTACGTTCCAACTTAACACTGACGATTGCTTTAGGCATAAGTCCGAAAAAACAATCGCGATCGCGGACGATTTTTTACAATCGGAATATTGATTAAAAATCACTTATCATAAAAATAATTTTACTTGATAAATCTAACTAAATAAATCATGGTAAACCAAATTTCAACGTAACTAGGGAAATTTTTCCTAGAAAAGTGAAATGTTCTTGTTGATGAATGCTCGCAATGCTTAAGGAAACAGAATCAGCTTCTTCTGTGGAACAGCCATTAACCGTCTTACTCGTTGACGATCAAGCTCTGGTCGGTGTAGCAATACGTCGGATGCTTGCCACTGAAGAAGATATCATTTTTCACTATTGTAGTGAGCCGACTCAAGCAATTCAAATGGCGACAGAAGTTGCTCCAACAGTCATTTTACAAGATTTAGTAATGCCCGAAATTAATGGGTTGCTGTTGGTGCGTTTTTTTCGGGCTAATGCCGCAACGCGAGATGTCCCGATTATTGTGCTTTCAGCGAAAGAAGACCCAGCAGTCAAAGCGGAAGCCTTTGCTCTGGATGTGAATGACTACTTGATAAAGCTGCCAGACAAAATTGAGCTAATCGCTCGTATCCGCTATCACTCCAAAGCTTATATTAACTTTATCAAACAGGCTCGGTTGCACGCCCAAGTAGAAGCACAAGTCGAAATGCTCAGCGAGAAATCTCGACAACTGACTGAAGCCTTAACACAACTGCAAAATACTCAAGCTCGGCTCATTCAATCTGAAAAAATGGCGAGTTTAGGTCAACTGGTTGCCGGTGTTGTTCACGCCATCAACAACCCAGTTAATTTCATCTACGGCAACCTCACTTACTTAGATGAATATACTCAAGCTTTATTGGATTTGTTGGTAGTTTATCAGCAAGAATATCCTCAGCCGTCTTTAAGGATTCAGGAACAAGCAGAAGAAATCGATCTAAATTTTCTAATTGAAGACTTGCCCAGAATGTTGTCTTCCATGAAAGTAGGCGCTGACAGAATTTGTCAGATTGTTTCGAGTTTGCGTAACTTCTCGCGCTTAGATGAATCAGCGATGAAGCCGGTCAATATTCATGAAGGAATTGAGAGTACCTTACTAATATTGCAGCATCGACTGAAAGCCAAGACAGAACATTCGGGAATTCAGATCCTCAAAGAGTATGGGAATTTACCCCCGGTAGAGTGTTATGCCGGACAACTCAATCAGGTGTTTTTGAACATTCTCAGCAATGCGATTGATGCCTTGAATGATTATGACAAAGAGCGATCGCCTGATGAAATCCGAAACCATCCCAGCCGGATCGTCATCCAAACCTCAATTGTCAGCACTCAGGGTTCGGCGGTCAGCGAACACACAACTGACAATCAAACAAATAATCAACAGGACGCACACGGCACAGTGGTGCCCCTAGTTGCTGATAAAGTAGCGATTCGGATTATCGATAATGGGCCGGGTATCGCTTCCGAAGTAAAGTCACGCATTTTTAATTCTTTTTTCACCACTAAAAATGTGGAAAGAGAAACCGGGCTGGGATTAGCCATCAGCTATCAAATTGTCGTTGAGAAGCACGGTGGAAGCTTGCAATGCTTTTCAGAGCCAGGAAAAGGAACAGAATTCGCAATCGAAATTCCCATTCAGCAGCCTGCTCATCAATCTACCTTGCTGGAGTAGCCTTTCAACAACTCAACCGACAAAATCCCAACGTGACCGGCTTTTGAGCGCGAGTAGTACGAGTGGCAATCTCACAAAAATTTGCAACGGCTCAAAGGCGTAAACGCTAAAGTTGAAAAACATCCCAGTTAATCTATCTGCTTTTGGAGTAGTTCTACTCTATGACTACTGCTTCTGCTTCTTCTCAGACTGGCAACTTCTGGAGCTTTGACTGGAGCTTTGACTCCCCAGCTCCTCAACCGACACAAGATGCCGATCTCCTCAGGACCCTGAACTTTGTTCCTGGGCTAAAGGAAATCCTGATGCTGCGTCAGGTTCATGCCTTAGAACACGCCACGGTTTGGGTCTTGAGCGACACCTGTAACTCCCCGAACGCCAGGGGTGTATCAACCTCCAGGCAACTAGATAACAACACTCTAGGAGGTCTTTCCACCGACCAAGGATTTTACCTCTACGGTCAAGTCAACAGCGCTGATTTGCATCGTGCTGTTCGCACTGCCCTCCGGCGCATTACCCGTGGAGAATGGAACCTCGCCGTGCATCCGCGTTGCGGCACGAATTTGTCAGTCGGGATGCTTGTCACCGCCGGACTCGCCTTGGGTATCCATCTCGTCCTGCCTCGTGGCCCCATCGAGCAACTTTTGGGTTTAGGCATCGCTACCACCGCTGCTGCCCAATTAACGCCCGATCTGGGCGGTCTTGCCCAACAATACATTACAACCTCCATTCCCTTTAATTTGGCGATAGAAGACATTTCGGCAACGCCTGACATCTGGGGTCGTCCCGCTCACTTCGTCCGACTGCGTTGGATCGAACAGTAATAAAACTTAAAGACTGGGAGGCTCAGCAGCTCCCGATCGAGTAGTACGCTGTACCTTAATGACGTAAGGGAAAAAACACTTATGGTTCAACGTGGTTCAAAAGTTCAGATTCTCCGCAAAGAATCTTTCTGGTTTCAGGATACTGGGACTGTTGCTTCCATAGACCAGAGCGGCATCAAATACCCAGTGATTGTCCGTTTCAATAATGTCAACTACGCTGGCGTTAATACCAACAACTTTGCCATGAACGAAGTGGTAGAGGTTGAAGCACCCAAGGCAGCAGGGAAGAAACCCACTACTGCCGCTTCCGGTGGCAAACAAACCACCATCGACGAGCGGACTCGCAGAACAGGTCAGGGCAACCGAGTTCTTGATGGGAAGGCCAGCGCTGCACCAGAGTCTGGAGAAGGTAGCTCAGTTGTACAAGGCTCTCCCAATCAGGGAACTGACTCACGTTAAGTTGTGCCAGAACTGCCTGAAGTTGAAACAGTTCGCCGGGGTCTAAATAAATTGACTCTGAATCAGGAAATATGGGGTGGCGATGTGTTGCTTGAACGCACAATTGCCCACCCCCTTTCCTCTGTAGATTTTTTGGCTGGGCTTGCCGGTTCAGTTATTACTCAGTGGCACCGGCGTGGTAAATACCTGCTGGCAGAACTCTCCTCATCTGCTTGGTTGGGCGTTCACCTGCGGATGACGGGTCAGCTGCTGTGGATTGATCCGCAGGAATCACTCCAGAAACATACGCGAGTGCGGCTGTTCTTTACCAGTGAGAAGGAGTTGCGCTTTGTTGACCAGCGAACCTTTGGCAAGATGTGGTGGGTACCGCCAGGAACACCGCCAGAAAGCATCATCACTGGTTTACAGGTTTTAGGTCCCGATCCCTTTTCCACAGCGTTTTCCGTGGAGTACCTGGCGCTGGCACTGCAAAATCGCCGCCGTCCCATCAAAACTGCCTTGCTGGATCAATCGCTGGTGGCTGGAGTCGGCAATATCTATGCCGATGAAGCGTTGTTTCTCAGTGGTGTGCCACCTAAAACTCTTTGCGCGGATCTGAAATTAGCTCGAATTGAGCGTTTGAGAGGGGCAATTATTCAAGTTTTGCAAGCCAGTATTGAGGCTGGGGGAACGACTTTTAGTAACTTTCTCAACGTGCAGGGCGTTAATGGCAACTATGGCGGCGTCGCCTGGGTTTATAACCGCACGGGTGCCCCCTGTCGAGTCTGTAGCGCACCGATTGAGCGCATTAGATTAGCGGGACGCTCCGCTCATTTTTGTCCCCAGTGTCAGGGCTAGAAAATGTGGCTGGGTAGGGGTGCCGGGGCGAGGGAGTTATCAATTAGCTAGACAATTGACTTCAGGTTTAGGGCTGCTTCGTTGAGGTTTTGGGTGCCCGCTTTGGTTTGCCCGATCCCACTCGCCGTTTCTTTTGCTCCCTGGTTGAGGACGTTCATGGCATCAACGACTTGTTGAATCGCGATCGCTTGTTGTTGGGCACTCAAGGCAATTTGTTGGCTGTTTGTAACTACATGGTTGATGGCGTTCGTCATCCCCGTAAAGGCGTCCGCAGTTTGATGAGAGAACTGTACCCCGGCTTCCACCGTCTTCGTGCCCTCCGCTGTCACTTTTACGGTTGAATTAATCGCGCGTTGGATGTCAACGACGAGGGTGTTGATTTCTTGCGCTGACTTCTTGCTTTGATCGGCGAGTTTCCGAATTTCCCCCGCCACCACCGCAAATCCCTTACCATGTTCTCCAGCCCGAACCGCCTCTACAGCAGCATTCAGCGCTAGCATATTTGTCTGGTTCGCGAGATCGCTTACCAAGTTTGTAATGTTGCTAATTTGATGAGTTTGTTCGTTCAATTGCAGAATTTGAGCTGCGATCGCTTCTACCTTCTCGCTGAGCGTCGCCATCCCTCCCAGAGTTTGCTGCACGGCTTCGGTTCCCCCTTCTGCTAATATCAGAGCCTGACGCGCTCCCGCAGAGGCTGCTGCGGCTTGTTGCGCCGATTGCAGGGAAGAAGTCCCCAACTCATCCATCGTTGTCGTGGTTTGATTCACCGAACTGGCTTGAGAGACAGCGATGCGTTCTTGCTGTTCAACGGTGCTAGCGATCGCTCTGGAAGAGTGCGCGATCGCATCGACGATCTCATTAATCTGCTGGCTGATGCGCGAAGCGATTAACGAACCAATTCCCAAAGCAAATATTGCGGATAATCCGGCACCGAGCCAAACTACAATCGTGAGCCAGTACATCGCAGTATCTTGTTGTTTAGCTTGTGCCGCTAACTGATAATTTGCTTGTTTAAGCATATCCTCACGCCAGTCATTAATTCCCAGCATTCGTATAGACTTCGTTAACTCAACAGCCTCGGCAATCTTACCGCTATCGAGCAAGTTGAATATCTTTCTAGACGCCTCATCAATTTTCTGACCCGCCTCAATAATTTTAGTCAAATTTTCTCGTTGCTGAGGGTCTTGAATCTCTCCCTCTAAAAATCTAGATGCTTCTCGAAATAACTTAATTCCTTCTTCGTAGGTTTTCTCGTAGCTTTTCTCCTTGGGGAAAACCACATGACCTCTAGTATTCCGTACCATTACGGATATTCCAAGAATCATTTCATCTATTTGTATAATATTGTTTTGTATGGATTTGACCTCTTCCGCAACTTTAGCGACTTTGTGAATGTTGTAATGCACCACTCCAGCCACGCCCATTGCCAATAAAATTGGAACAGAATATCCTAGCAAAATGCGGGACTTCAGTTTTAATGGCTTATTCACCGAGTTACTCCTTTCCTGGCGACTAGCTGCTAATTGCCTGTTTGAGTGTTATTGATTACTGAGATAATCCAAGATAACTTGGTTCAGTTTAAAATAAAATAATTAGTTAGAAAAACTTTTAATCTTGCAAACCAAATGTACTTCTATATTTAGTATTAGTATATTTATTAACTTAGCTCATTTTATTTCGATTAGTGCAAAAATTCTCAATGATTTACGAAACTAGCTTCGGGGTGTTATTGAACCACAAGCCGCAAAGAGCAAATAGACGTCCGCGTTCGTGAACTGGCTTTGAAAGAGCGAGCGTTTAGACGATGTTTGAAAAGTATCAAAAGTTGATATTATCTGTTTATCCCGCCTTAGAAAGGGGATAATTCAGCTCAAATTCCTTCTTTTCAAGGGGGATCTCCACCATCTAAGCGTCTCAATTAGGACTTTTTCAGGCATCCTCTAAGTAAATTTGCTTTCAGATGATTTTTCCGCCCTCATAGAAACTAAAATAGTGATGAACTAGACACAAGGGCAGAACAAAAATATGGCAGTCAAAAGTGGCGATTTGGTTCGTGCTGTGCGAGAAAAATTAGAAAACAGTGTGGAAGCTCAAGCTAGCGACTCGCGCTTCCCTTCCTACATATTTGAAACCAAGGGTGAAGTTGTACAATTGCGGGGTGACTACGCACTCGTCAAATTTGGTCAGGTGCCAGCACCAAATGTCTGGTTACGTGCTGATCAGCTGGAACCCTTTAAGTAAACTCAACGGGTAGCTGCAACCTTGTAGGGAGACGAACCTCTAAGTAAGGTTTTAGCTTAGGGAGAGCCGACTTCCGTGGGCGGGTTGAAAATGTCCCTGTTGACAGCTGACGTGCTGTACAGGCAGTTATCACCCGCCCTTACCCTCAACGCTAACAATTCGCTAATGATTGCAATAGAGCGATTTTCTAAGAGCAACACCGCTTCGCTACCGTGTCCACCAACTTTCAATGAGTGAGAAAAACCCTTCAGTAAATTCTCGTTCCGGAGACGCTGAAGTTTTTTGATCGTCCGAATTTTTACGGATTTCAGTAAAGCTCCAGAGGGCTATGATGTACCGCATACTAGGCTCTATTCTGAATCGTTTATTTAAGCACTTTTAGTAGGCGATTATCGGGAGAAAGGAGATTGGTTCAGTTTGCTTTTTTCTGGCTTTTGACCTAAGTTTTTAGCCGAAAATTGTATCAATTTTCGGCTAAAAATACTTGAATTATTAAACAATAAATGGTATTTCCACGATGAATTATTTAAATAAAAACTTTTGTATTACTGGGAAGTTATTTTCAATTTTTGTTACAGTAGTCTGCCTAGTTTTGATAAGTAGCAAAGTCAATTTACCTGGTTCAGCTTCTGCACAAGACTCAAAAGTTTACTATGTATCGCCCTCTGGCGCAGATTCTAATTCAGGAACTTTGTCTAAACCCTTTCAAAATATCCAAAAGTGTGCCAGTGTAGCGACGGCTGGATATACCTGTTTGATTCAAGGCGGGATTTATCGAGAAACTGTTATCCCCGCTAATTCTGGAACTGCGGGAAAACCCATTATTTTTAAAGCTTATCAAAACGAACAAGTAACAATTAGCGGTGCAGATCCGGTTTCTAATTGGACTCTGCACAATCACCCCAGTGGAAAAGTCTACAAAGCAACAATGAACTGGGATTTAGGTGAAGGGAATAACCAGGTTTTTGTAAATGATGAAATGATGGTCGAGGCTAGATGGCCTAATATTAACAAAAACCCAGCACAAATTACCAGTAAAGACAAAGCGATCGCTGATGGTGGTTCAATTAGCAACCCAAATGCTGCTGACAATTCACGAGTCAGCGGCACAATTTTAGATGAAGCTTTAAGTGACTTTCCTACTAGTTTTTGGAATAACGCCAAAGTCAATCACGTTCCTGGTCCAAATTGGGCACCCCATACCAGCACGATTACCAGTCACACCCCTAAAACTATTAATTTTAGCGACTATCAATATTATGCAAACTCTCTAGGCTATGCTCCAAAAGCGGGTAATTACTACTATATTTGGGGTAAATATGAAGCTTTGGATGCACCAAAAGAATGGTTTAGAGATGCTTCGGGAAATTTATATTTATGGACGATAGATGGAAGCAATCCTGCAAGCAACCGTGTAGAAGTCAAAAAAAGGCAATGGGCATTTGAGATTAATAATAAATCTAATATAAGCATAGAAAATATCAATATTTTCGCGGCAGGCATCCACTCAAATAATAGTTCAAATATTTTAATTAATAAAGTCAAGCTTTTGTATGGTTCTAATTTCGCAGTGATTCCCCATCTTTGGTACGACCAAGGAGCGCCAGCTATTTTATTGGGAGGAAATAATAACGAAGTAAAAAATAGCGAAATTAGGTATGCGGCAGGAGCGGGAATTAGAATTGAAGGCAATTCGAGTAAAATTACTAATTCTATTATCCACGATACAAATTACTCCGGCACTAGCAGCGCCATCCATATTAAAGGCGCAGTCAATGCAATTATGTACAACACCTTATTTGATTTAGGAACTCCGGGCGCGATCAACATCAATGAATTGACGCAGGGCAAGGTGATGTACAACGAAGCATTTAATATGGGGCGGCAAAATAGCGACGGAGGTACGGTGCAGGCATGGGGACACGATGGCAAAGGGACTGAGATTGCCTATAACAAAATTCACGATAGTCAAGCAGAATACAACCCCAGTTTGCATTATTTTGGCAGCATGGGAATTTATTTAGACGGCAACAGTTCTAACTATGTAGTGCATCACAATGTTCTGTGGAATATTCCCAAGCATGGGATTGCGATTAACAGTCACGGCACTCCCTGTTTAAATACAAATAGGCAAGTGTATAACAACACTGTAGATGGAGAGATTTGGTGGGAACCGTCTCGATCTAATATGAAAGGCACTATCCTCAAAAATAATATTGCTAAAGAATTTAAAGATACCCAGTCCGCAGGGGGGATGACAGTGGAAAACAATATTGTCATGGAAAAAGATGCGGCGGGTCAAATCACTGTTCCCGATGTACAGTTTGTAAATAGAAGCAACCACGACTATCAACTCACTGCTACTTCTGCGGCTGTAGATAAAGGTGCGATCGCTTCTCCTTACACCAATGGATTTGTAGGGAAGCAACCAGATATTGGCGCTTTTGAATACAATAAGAAACCGTGGACCGCTGGTGCCGCGATCGCTCAAGAAGATTTGTCTCTGAAATAACATTCTCCGCACTGATAGGGCGGATATTCTTCGTTCAACGATTCGGCTTGCCAATCTCCTGTTCGCGAAGCGGCGCGTCAGCGGAGCATTCGGAGCTAAAATCCCTCGGAACCTCAACCCCCAGCCCCTCGACCTCCACGGAGAGGGGAGAATAGAATATTGAAACCCTCCAAGAAGAGCGGGGAGCAGGGTGGTTTCATACAAGAAAAGAAAAAACTTGGTGGAGTTGGTTGGCTAAAGCCCGTTGTGCCTGTGGAATAGTTCGGAAACCGAGATATCGGGCAATCGTGATGAAAAAGGTGTGTAAAATCGCCCAATTAACCGGAGCATTACCACCACGTCGGAGTGGAAAATCTTCCGAGAAAGTAACGTCTTTAACCCAATGCAGTCGGTTTTCAATTCCCCAATGTCCAACTGTGTCGGCAAGCAACTGTGCCGCAGATATCATCTGACTGCTAATGTAAAATTGACGCTCATGAAAAGGTTGACCATCACGTTTGCCCTGTCGTTCAATAACTACAAAGGTTTTGATTCCAGCCCATTTTTGGTGTAATTGTTGAGGGACAGGGAAAACCTTGCACTCGCGTTGCACTTGTCGAGAATGAACATACTCCACCGTCGTAGCGCTACTGAGTGGGATATCCCGTTGTGATTGGCTTTGAGCCATTTTGTATAGTGTAGGTTGGTTTTCTTTTAATCCAATCAGGTAGTCATTGCCACCGTTGGCAATGAGCGAGACTGTTTTTTTTGGCAGTGTAAAGCATCAAGAGTGAACACAACCTCACCAGCGCCAAGTTCAGAGATTAATTGCTGTACGATAGCTACCTCACTAATCAGCTTGTTGGACATCGGTTGGGTTCTTAGAACAATCCCTCGTTGGTGGCTGTAAACCGATACTGTACTGATAAAGTTTTGGTACGACTGAGTGTAATCCGTAACCGTGCAGCGGATGCCTTTTCCGTCAATTGCCAGCCGTTCTCCAGGCATCGCTGGCACGAAATTTGCTGCCCAAGTATTGAATAAGTCGGTCAATGGCTGAAAATCTACTGTTTTGAGTACTCGTCGGAATGTTGAATACGACGGAAACTTGATAGTCATATCCAGGTCTAAAAGTTCTATCAAGCTGTGTCTGTGAACACGGGTAAAGTCTTCCAGTGGTCGGTAGCCCCAATACCCGGTCATTGCTCCCAATAATATCAGCAACAATACCAACCATAATTCATGTCTTCTTCCCCGAAGGTGACGGTAGTCTGGGACTTGCTGCAATTGTCCGATCAGATTCATACTTTTTAGCTATCCGTTTTCTGGCATCCTCTAAAAAGTATTCTGATTTTTCTACCGCTGTATGAAACCACCCTGCTCTCCGCAGGCGGAGAGGGGGTTGGGGGTGAGGTTCCCCCTACTTAAAACTGCCGTAAAAAGCGCAAATCACTGCTGTACATCCGGCGCACATCATCAATTTGATGCAGTACCATCGCAAAGCGCTCAGCACCAAAGCCAGCAGCAAAGCCAGTATAAACTTCTGGGTCGTAACCTACTTTCTTAAGAACATTGGGATCGACCATCCCGCAGCCCATCACTTCTAGCCAACGCCCTTGCCACTGCACATCCACTTCCGCAGAAGGCTCAGTGAAGGGGAAATAACTCGTCCGGAAGCGAATTGGCAACTCTGCGCCGAACATCTCCTCCAAAAACACTTTAATCGTGCCCTTGAGGTCAGTGAAAGTCAGTCCTTCATCTACTGCCAAAATTTCGATCTGATGGAAGACTGCCGAATGGGTCGCATCGACGGTATCCCGACGGTAACAGCGTCCGGGTGCAACAATCCGAATCGGTGGCTCATTTTCTTCCATGTAGCGAATCTGCACCGAAGAAGTATGAGTCCGCAGCAGATTACCATCCGGCAGGTAAAAAGTATCCTGCATATCGCGGGCGGGGTGGTCGGCGGGAGTGTTCAGCGCTTCAAAGTTGTAGTAGTCTGTCTCCATTTCCGGGCCGTTGGCGACCGTGTAGCCGAGTCCGACGAAGATATCTACAACCCGGTCGATCGTGCTGTTGAGGGGGTGCTTGCGACCGAGGGGACGATAAACTCCCGGCATCGTGACATCCAGGGTTTCTGACTCCAGCTTTGCTTGGATCTGTGCTTCCTGTAAGTTTGTCCGCTTGCGATCCAAGTCTTGTTGTAGCGCTTCTTTGACTTCATTTGCTAAAGCGCCAATGCGGGGGCGATCGCTTGCGTCTAATTTGCCTAAACCCCCTAGTACCTTCGAGAGCTGCCCTTTCTTGCCCAGATAGCCAACTCTGAGTTCCTCTAGGCGTTCCAGGGTATCGGCGGCAGCGATCGCTTGAGTTGCTTCCTGTTTGAGCGCGGCTAATTGAGCCTCAAGCTCGTTGAGCATCGTGGTCATTTTAGAGAGGTTCATTTTTAGTGGCAGTAAGCTTGAGTTTAGCGCGATTTTGACTCATCCATCTGCCACAAGCTGCTACAGACTGCGATGCAAATTCATCCACAATAGAGTGAACTCCTCGATAGCACCCCTTGATTGAATTGATGAAATTGCTAATCAGCAACGATGATGGCATCTTCGCTCTGGGCATTCGCACCCTCGCCAATGCTCTCGCAGAAGCCGGTCACGATGTCACCGTAGTTTGTCCCGACCGAGAACGGTCAGCCACTGGTCACGGTCTTACCCTCCACGACCCCATTCGCGCCGAAGTCGTTGACTCGATTTTTCATCCCACAGTTAAAGCTTGGTCTTGTTCAGGAACCCCCTCCGACTGCGTGAAACTGGCGCTAGGTGCTTTGCTCGATGCCCCTCCGGATTTTGTCCTTTCTGGCATTAACCACGGTTCTAATCTCGGCACCGATATTCTCTACTCCGGCACAGTTTCAGCGGCGATGGAAGGCGTGATTGAAGGAATTCCCAGCATTGCTTTTAGCCTGACCAGTTACACTTTAAGGGAATTTCAACCCGCTGCCCGGTTTGCCACAATTCTGCTTTCTCAGTTATCGAAGCAGCCGCTACCAGAGGCAATGTTGCTCAACGTCAATGTGCCGCCTGTGAAGTGGGAAGAGATTGCTGGTGTTGCTCTGACTCGCCAAGGAATTCGTCGCTATTTTGATATCTTTCAAAAGCGAGTAGATCCTCGTGGCAAAACTTATTATTGGTTAGCAGGTGAGGCTTTGGAGGAGGTAGAACAACCAGAAAATCCCCTGTTACCCAGTCATATAGAAACGGATGTTCAGGCGATTCGCAAAAATTACATCACCGTGACACCTTTGCAATACAACCTGACCTATGCCGCGGGGATTAATAGCTTGCAGGAGTGGGGATTAAATTTCCATTTATAGCCATTCTCTATTGAATAGAGTACGGTTTAACCCTATCCCTGCCCTCCCGTAAACACCACTGGGTTCAATATTCTCCCCTCTCCGTGAACGGAGAGGGGTTGGGGTGAGGTTCCGAGTGTATATATGAAGATTAAGGAATCCTCAATCTTCAACAAAAAGCGAATTATGGCTGCACTACATTTTTCCGCTTTAACGCTCTAGCAGCACCAGCAGCAACCAATCCTAAAGCTACTGCTGTACCAGGCTCAGGCACAGGCTTTGGTGGCTTAGGCTTGGGCTTGCCAGCTAGCTCGTAACTTCCATTCTGAGTTTGAAACTTGATGGGAAAAGAATCTAAAGTAGCAGCGTAATTTACGCCAAAATTTCCGGTAATGTTGACCTTAATCGTATCAGACTTACCGCCTGATTGCAGACCATCTTTAACATCGCCACCATTGCAACCATTTGCTGCGTAGATGCAAACATCAATGTCTTTAAAGCCCCCAGGAAACTGCTGATTACTAGAATTATCAGGCGGCTTACCAGACTTACCAGATTTATTGGGCTTAACAGTTTGAACCTCAGCCTTTTGAACCTCAGCATTGTCAAAAATGCTTCCTGGTTTAATCAATGACACAGAAGTCGCATCAGGAGTTACGCTAAACCCAGTACTGAGTATCGCTGCCTGAAAATTAGCAGATGTTGTATTAGTAATTTTGACTTCCAAAGATAGCAAATTTTGAGTAAAATCAAGCACCTTAAAGATACCTGTGGCGCTTAAATCTACCGGAGTGCTTTTACCATCCGTGTTTTTAGTACCGCTGGCGAGGAACCAGTCAACTAAAAAGGAATTACCAATGTCATTTTTAGTAATACCAACATCGTACAGTTGTTGACCGGCTGGATTCCCCGCTGTACTATCGGCTCCTGTCTTTGTAGTGATTGTGAAGGCGCTGGCAGGAGAGAAGGTAGAAGATGCGGTGGCAATTCCTGCGGCAACTACAACCGAAGCGAAAATCGAAACAGAACGGCTACCAACAGCAGATAAAACAGGTAATCCGATATTTAGTTTTGAGAGGATTTTTGCCATTATATTGACTTCCTGTATTTTTGCCTGATTTATCTAACTAGCCGTAGACATTTTTATGGTGTGTAAATATATGTGTAAGTGATTTCGGTAGATAGTGTCTAGAGTACGGTAGTGGTTTTTACTGACTCTTTAAGAATATAGGGGCTTGCTTTATCAAAACTTCAAAAAGAAAATATGTAATTCTCCGCTAGAAAACAGAGCTAACGGAGAATTACGTAAGTTTTCACTTTTCGGAGAAGTTATTTTTAAGTGATCTACTCCTGTGCAACTGCATACTGAACCAGTTGACTCATGCGCTGACGCAAGGTTTCTAAGCCAAGGCGCTGACTCGCTGAAATAAACACCGCTTGCGGAAATTCTTCCTGTGCCAGAACCAACGTATCGCCATCAACTTCGTCGATTTTATTAAACACAACCAGCACTGGGCCGGGTGTTATAGGCATTTCCGACAAGATAGTCATCACAGAACGAATCTGACTTTGCCACGCCGGATGAGATAAATCCACGACATGAAGCAGCGCGTCAGCTTCCGTCACTTCTTCTAAAGTGGCGCGAAAGGCATCCACCAAAGAAGGCGGCAACTCGTGAATAAATCCCACCGTATCTGTCAGCACAATCTGGAGGGGTTGAGCCATCACGGCGTCAGGAATCGTTAAGCGTCGCGTGGTGGGGTCGAGGGTCGCAAATAGCTGGTCAGCAGTGTAAACTTCGGAATTCGTTAGTACATTCAATAGGGTAGACTTTCCCGCATTGGTATAGCCAACTAAAGCGAGGGAAGGAACTTCCTGATGTTGGCGCGAAAGTCGCAGCCGCGAACGGTGTGCTTGCAGCTGGTTCACTTCCTGTTGCAGTCGGGCAATGCGGCGCGCGATCGCACGGCGTTCGGTTTCCAATTTTGTTTCCCCTGGCCCTCTAGTGCCAATACCGCCGCCTAGTCGGGACATCGCTTGACCTCGACCTGTCAGGCGGGGCAGCATATATTCCAACTGAGCCAGTTCTACCTGCAACTTACCAGCACCGGACTGGGCGCGTTGGGCAAAGATATCCAAAATCACTTCAGTGCGGTCTACCACCCGGATGCCAGTTTGCACTTCCAGGTTGCGGACTTGCGCGGGTGAAAGGTCGCGGTCAAATACGATTAGGTTGACTCCGAGAGTCTGGGCGGTGAGGGCAATTTCTTGTACTTTTCCTTCACCCACGACTGTCTGAGGATGGGGACGGGGGCGCTTCTGCTGCATTGTCTCCAATACTTGTCCGCCAGCCGTATCCACTAACCGCGCTAATTCTTGCAATCCGTCTTGGAACTGCTGAGGCGTCCTGTCACCCGTCATCAACCCGACCAGCAGCACCCGGTCGTGGTCGATGTCTACTTGTTGGGCAACAAATTCCCGTTGGAACTCGGCTTCTAGTCCATCGACCAGTTCCAGAAAGTCCTGGTTCGCCAACACATCTAGGCTCATCGGCGGCGACAAACTCCAGGGAGTTTCGGGGTGAGGAACTAGGTGAGCAATATAAGTTTCTTTAATATAACCTGTAGCTCCACCGCCACGACGCTCAAAACCTGTCCCAGTGAGGGATATCACCACTAGCGCATCCAGACGTTGCATTGCCATTGCAGTTAAGGCAGCTTCATTGGGTGCTTCTGGTTTCAACTGGGTGGCGATGCAGCGAATGCCGCTAAGTCGTTCTGCACCGTAGCGAGGCAATTCTAGAGGGGGAATCTGCGTTTGCCTGGGGGTTCCCACTCCTACCCGAATCACCTGTCCCCGGCGATTGATGTAAGCGCACATTGGCTGGTTAATTTCGGTGCTGATTGCTGCCAGCCTCTGGGCAAATTCTGGCGTAGTCAGACAATCGCCCGGTAGCCGCTGATGATACAGTCGCTGTAGCTGCTTCAGTTGGCTGGACTTAAGACCTTGAAGATTGCCGTAGATAGTCTCGATAGGGGTTTTATGCCAGTAAACTGGCTCCTGAATTCGATAACTCTATTTTACCGACTTCATCCCTGATGAAAAGGAGCGGGCAAAGGGACTCTGGAAAGCGGCAATTACGAATGGACAATTACCCATTACCGATTACCCATTACCCATTTCTGAATAAGTTTTCGCCATCGTGGTGTCTTTGGGTTTCCCAAAGCTTTGTCGTAGCTAGCGTAAGTTTCTTTATACCGTCCCAATCCATGCAGCGCTGCACCTCGGAATGTCCAAGCTTCTTTATCTTCTGGTGCAATTTCTAGCGCCTTGTCGCAGCTAGAGAGGGCTTCTTGATAGCGGTTTAAGTGAATTAGCACAACGCCTCGAAATACCCAAGCAGCGTGGTCTGATGGTGCAATTTCTACAGTTCGCTCGAAGCAGACCAGTGCTTCTTGATAGCGACCTAAGTTCGCTAGCGCTTCGCCTCGGTTGTACCAGATTTTGTGGTCGCTGGAGTCAACTCCCAGTGCTTGATCGATACTAGCGATCGCTTGCTCGTAGCGCCCTAATCTACGCATAGGTATTTTTACTCTAGAAACTTAGCTTCTGAATGAGTGAATCTATTGTACAAAAATGCGGTTAGTCGTCGAGGGGATGAATGGGAGCGATCGCACTTTGCGGCGAGCGGGAATGCGACGCACAGCGTTTTGCGTTGCACAACACTAATCTACCTTTCACCCGTGACTCGTTTGCCATCAGTTTAACTTAGAAAATCAAAACTTTCGATTGCACTTTATATGCTTTCTAAGTAACGGGGTAAAACTAAATGTAACTTCTGAAAATCGTTCATCATTGATTGTTCGCTGTAATTTTTAATCCTCCTATAAACCATGAACAGTTCCACCCGTTAAGTTTATTTGTGCCAAACAACTTATTTGCTAATTTAACCATTATTTTGTTAAGCAATCTACTGATAAAGCAAAAGAACTAGGCAATTGCACGAACTAGACGTATTAAAAAAGCTCCGATTATACCCTTGACTAAAAATATTATCCAATCATTAGGTCGTTGAAAAGTTTCTGAGGCAGCCTTATATCCAATTCCTGCCATTGCTCCCAAAATTACAAGCCTACCGAAATCTACTATTAATTGATTACGGTTATTACTTGTTCTTATTTCTCTCAATAAATTAGTTGTATCTACAATTAAAAAGTAACCAATACTTGAAAAAACTACTAAACCCACTAAATACTGCATATAACTATATATTTTTTATGATTGCGACTCTATAACGTTCTTTATGTAAAATAATTATAAAGATAAATTTTAAAGGTTATGCCTGCGTTGATAGAGGGCGCGATCGCTTGTGGGGGTGGGAGAGGACGCGATCGCTTCTATTTCATACTCTCTTCTAATAACGTAGCACCCTGCCATTGATTGACGGCACTTTGTAACCTATCCGATAACCAGTTATCGTACTGAGGATAAACAGGCAGTCGCGGTACTAATTCCCAGCCCGCAGGTTCTAAAATTTCTTTTAATTGATGATACTGAGGATGAGGATAATCAGGATTCACTTCATCTTTTGGGCCAATTCCGCCTAAATCTCTCGCACCAGCTTCTACACAGGCGATTAACCAACTCGAATCTGGAACTAAATTGGGCGGGATTTGGATAGTAATATCTGGGGGGAGAATGTGACGGGCTTTGGCGATGACTGCGGGTAATTGATGGGGGTCAAACGGTGGGGCGTCGAAGGTTTGTTGAGTGCCGGGACTGTGGGGTTGGAGGATGACTTCTTGAATGTGATTGTAGCGTTGGTGGAGAAGCGCGATCGCTTCCAGTGTTTCCCACCAATCTTGCTCGGTTTCTCCAATTCCTAAGAGCAATCCGGTTGTAAAGGGAATCCGCAATTCTCCTGCCCACTCTAACTGTTGCAAACGTAATTCTGGTACTTTACTCGGAGCGTGTTTGTGGACGGTTTGTAAGAGCTGCGGCGTTAGCTGTTCTAACATCAGCCCCATCGAAACATTAACCTCCTTCAGCTTTTGCATTTCCTCAAAACTCAATGGTCCTGCATTGGTGTGGGGGAGAAATCCCATTGATAGAGCTAGTTCGCAAAGGTCATAAATGTGCTGAAACCATGCCTGACGGCGTGAGGAATGGGGATGCACTTCGCCGCTGAGGATGAGGATTTCGCAGACGTTTTGAGAAGCAAGCGATCGCAAGACTCTCTCAGCCTCTGATAGGGTGAGCCAAGGACTTTTACCGGGATCGGTGCGAAAGTTGCAGTAACTACAGCGATTAAAACACTCGTAGGTGGGGACGACTGTGTAAGCGGGACTGTAGGTGACAATGCGGGAAGATGACATAAATTTAGATTTTTAGCGCAACGGTACGCAAAGGTAAGCGCAAAGGAAAGACGCCATAAATGGGCATTTCGACAACTTTGTGAACTTCTGTTGCTCTTTGCGTTGAGAAACATTACTACAATTCATGTGTTAGTACTGCTACTCCCAGCCATGACTCTGACTCAAGTTTGGGGCGCTCTCCTCATTTTTATTGTCTGTCCTCTCTTGGGCGGATTGCCTCTCATTGCTTGGATTGTTCGCGCCCTCACCGGACGGCAATTGGCAAGACTCGGCACGGGCAATGTGTCCGTCTCTGCTGCTTTTTACCACGGGGGAAGGCTTGCGGGGATTTTGGCAGTGCTGTCGGAAGCTTCTAAGGGGATTGCTGCCGTTTTATTGGCGCGTAGTTTCTTTCCGACGAACCCCGAATGGGAGTTAATCGCGCTGATTGCGCTTGTGCTGGGGCGTTATTGGATGGGGCGGGGTGCTGGCACCACCAATGTTGTTTGGGGTATGGTCGTTCATGCTCCGTTGGTGGCAGTCTTAGTATTTGTAATTGGGGGAGTTAGTTTTACACTGGTGCGGGAGAGGAAGCAAGGGCGCATTTTGGTTTTAATTTTGTTGCCCGTATTCATGGCGCTATTGCCCAATCACTCAACAGCGCAAGTTGTGGCCGCGATCGCTCTTAGTGGGATCATCGCCTGGATTTATCAGAAAATCCCCGATGATTTAGACCTTCCATCCGAACAAGCTCAAACTGGGAATAAAGCTGTGTTTCGTTTTTTCCGAGGTGATAAAGCGATTGTTTCTCTCGATCAAGCGCTAGAAGTCAGCAAGGTCGGACAAAAAGCCGCAACGCTATCTCAGCTCAAACGCTGGGGTTATCCGGTGCCGATGGGCTGGGTGCTGACGCCTGGAGACGATCCAGGGGTGATGATTGAGTTTCTCCAAGCTTCCGAACAACAACCCCTCGCGGTGCGTTCTTCTGCGGTTGGGGAAGATTCGGAACAGTCTTCGGCGGCGGGACAATACGCAACGATTTTGAATGTTACAAGTGCAGAAGCGTTGGAGGAGGCGATTACTCGCGTTCTGGCTTCTTACGATAACCCGGCGGCAAAAACTTATCGGCGCGATCGCAATCTCCCAGAAGCTTCGATGTCGGTGTTGATTCAAACACAAGTCCGGGGTGTCTTCTCTGGCGTTGCTTTTAGCCGAGATCCGATTGCCCAACAAGGTAATGCGGTGGTAATTGAGGCATTGCCGGGAGATGCAGCGCGAATTGTATCCGGGCAAGTGACGCCAGAGCAATATCGGGTGTTTGTGGACGATCTCCAGGCGCAGGATGTCGCGTCTTTACCCGTGGAAGGTAGCGGCGATGTCCCTCCGGCGTTGATTCAGCAAGTCGCTTACTTAGCGCGGCAATTGGAAAGTCAGTATCACGGCATTCCCCAAGATGTTGAATGGAGTTACGATGGGCAAACCCTGTGGTTGTTGCAATCGCGGACAATTACTACTCTGCAACCTATCTGGACGCGCAAGATTGCCGCTGAGGTGATTCCGGGGTTAATTCGTCCGCTGACGTGGTCGATTAATCGTCCTCTGACTTGCGGTGTTTGGGGAGAGATTTTTACTTTAGTTTTAGGCAAAGAAGCCGCTGGGTTAGATTTTAATGAAACGGCGACGCTACACGCTTCTCGCGCCTACTTTAATGCAACCTTGTTGGGACAAATTTTCCGTCGTATGGGTTTACCGCCGGAAAGTTTGGAGTTTTTAACTAGAGGTGCTAAGTTCTCAAAACCCCCTCTGGCTTCTACGCTGCGGAATGTGCCGGGGTTACTGCGATTATTGGGGCGTGAGTTGAGTTTAGAAAAGGATTTTGCGCGAGATGAACGGCGCTTATTTACCCCCATCTTGGAACGGCAATCTGCTTATTTAAAAACGGGGCTGGATGCTTCAACTCAAGAATCAGATGAGATAAAACTTGTCTCGACAAGTCAACCTGCGGCGCTGCTGGAACGGATAGATACTTTGCTAGAAGTGCTGAAACGGGCAACGTATTACAGTATTCTGGCTCCCTTGAGTTTTGCGTTGCGGCAGGCGTTATTCAAGGTCAAGGATTCACAATTAGATAACAGCCAAACTCCGGAAGTTGCTTCATTGCGATCGCTCGAAGATATCGCGCTGGATGCGCGGAATTTACTCCCTCACTCGCCATCATTCCCTGAAAATTCATCCTCTTTCTTTACCCTGCTGGCTGAAATGCCTGATGGGCAGAGTATTCTAGAACAGTTCGATCGATGGCTTGACCATTATGGATACTTGAGCGATGTGGGAACCGATATCGCAGTTCCTACTTGGAAGGAAGATCCTCATGCGGTTCGGGAATTGCTGACGCAGTTTTTCGGGGAAACTGAACATAGGCACAGAGAACCCAAAGAAAAGCAGGGATGGAAGGTTGATTTCGTGCAGCGGCGGCTCAATTTGAAGGGCAAGGTTACAGATATCTATAGTCGCTTATTGGCAGAAGTGCGTTGGAATTTTGTAGCGTTAGAAAAGCTTTGGTTGAACTCAGGTTTACTATCTCAGTCAGGAGATATTTTCTTCTTAGAATTTCATGAAATTAGGCAAATCATTCAACAATCTGACCAACAATTAATCGACCGAGTACCGCAGTTGGTGAAACAAAGGCGATCGCAACTGGAACAAGATAGTCAGATGGCGAGTGCGTCGCCTTTAATCTACGGTAATGCGCCACCTTCTACATATTTCAACACCGCCAACCGGCAAGTCAGTCAAAAGCGATTGCAAGGCATTGGTGCCAGTCCAGGGCTAGTAGAAGGGAAAGTAAAAGTTCTCCGCAGTCTGCAAGCAATTCCAGATATTGACCGCGACACTATTTTAGTCGTGCCTTACACGGATTCTGGTTGGGCGGCGCTGCTGTCTCGCGTGGGTGGGTTAATTGCAGAAGTGGGAGGGCGTCTTTCTCACGGTGCGATTGTTGCCCGCGAGTATAGCATCCCAGCGGTGATGGACATCCACAATGCCACTCAGTTATTACAAGATGGTCAGCGAGTACGAATTGATGGTCAGCAGGGAACGGTGGAAATTTTGTGAGTTATAAGAACAATAGTCGTGAAAATTTATTGTTGAAAAATTCAGTATGGTTAACTTCGGTATCAACTCAGCCAGCATTCTTGGGATTGTACTGACACTGTTTGGCCTATTCCTTATATCTTTAGGAATATTGCTTCGCAGACCTTTTCGAGTTGAAAATCTAATTCAAGATAGTGTTCTGGCTTCAGTTTATTTACTGTGCGGGTTGATTCTGTTTTTTCAGGGATGGCGACTCGATCCAATTTTACAGTTTGGTCAAATTCTACTAACCGTTTCCAGTATGTATTTGATTGCCAAAGATATCTTTCGCCGTTCTTTAACTTCTAGAGGGTAAATTCATCTTTTATGAACAATCGCGCCAAATTCACTCTAGCCATCGTCCTGGGTTTTTCGTTTTCTGGCATCCAAACACTGTGCTTAGACCAACACCGCTTTGCTAGCGCTCAAGCAAATGCAACAAACTGTCCTTCTTTTGCCGGAAAATGGTTAGTTAGGGTTAAAAACTCTAATCGAACTGTTCTGCAACGAATAACTAGAGAATACCCAAGTATCCAAGTTCGCTCTTGTTACTGGAGAGACACGAATAATCGAGTCGATGGCATCCAAGTTGGCCCATTTCCGACTCCGCAATCAGCAGGGTTATTTTACCAGAAGGTCACTGCTTCTAGGGTTCGTTCGACAGATGTAACCATTGTTCCTCCTAAACAAGTTCCAATCGTTAGACCGAGGAATCGGTAGATATAATTCTTTCAAAACAGACTTAACTGGGTAGGCGGCACTTCAATCCCATTCCAGGGAAGGGGTGGAACGGGTGCGTTATGTTGTTCCAGCAACTGCTGAAAGTGACGGGCATTTCCGGGCGATCGCTCTTCTAAAGGACAATGCACAAAGAAGTAAATCTTTGTCCCCTGACGCAACCACCCATCTAGCAAACTCACCCACTCTTCCATAAAAGGCTGATTTACTGACTGATCTGGATGGCTGATAAACCGGATTACGCTAAAGGAAGCGTTGACAATTGGTTGCACAGGCACGTTGGGTTTTCGCGATTCTGGATACTCTTGAGGCTTTGCCGATGCCGTGTAAACAGGGCGAGTATCCAGCAGTACCCGTCCCACACCCAACTGCTGCAAAAGCGCCGTCAGATGGCTACTGTGAGGTTCTTTGAACCAGTCGGAATGACGAACTTCCAGCGCTAAAGGCGCTTCATTGCGAGGCCATGCTTCCAAAAAAGCGGTTAAGTCATCCAAATATGCCGGGGGATAGTTAGGCGGTAATTGGGCAAAAATGGGGCCAAGGCGACTCTCCTCAGGAGATGCTGCACCAACGCCTAAACCTTGCATCTGTTCTAAAAACTTTAATGCCCCTGGAATCGACGGTTGTAGCAAGCCATTGTGCGTCACAGTCCGAGGCAACTTTAGGCAGAATTTAAAACCTGCTGGTGTTTCTTGTGCCCAACGCGCTACAGTATCGGCGTCGGGTACAGCATAGAAAGTCGTATTGCCTTCAACGGCAGTGAAACGCTGACTGTATAAGCGCAGAAAATCTTTAGAACGGCTTCCAGGCGGAAAAAGGTCGCCTATCCAGCCTTTATAACCCCAAACTGCACATCCCAGAAGAAAGCTCATATCTTTAAGTTTCTTTACAATATTAAGGTGTGCTTGTTCTCCTCATGTGAGGAATCCGTTAAATGAGAACCACCTATGTCCTCTTCTAAGACTCCGTTCCCCGAATCGCTTGAAGCCTCTACTCCACCTCAGTCTTCTTCACCATCATGGCAAATAGAGTTGCTGTATGACGGTGAATGTCCCTTGTGCGTGCGAGAAGTCAATTTTTTGAGGAGACGGGATGCGGGTCGAGGTTTGGTGGCGTTTGTGGACATCGCAGGCGATCGCTATACCCCAGAAGCGCATGGCGGTGTTGATTTTGAAACGGCGATGGGGCGAATTCATGCCGTGCTTCCTGATGGCACGGTCGTCAAGAATGTGGAAGTCTTCCGCCGCGTCTATGAGATTCTGGGGATGGGGTGGATCTATGCGGTGACTAAATTGCCGATTATCGGTTCTATTGCGGATATGCTGTATGAAATTTGGGCTGATTGGCGTCTTGCACTCACTGGACGACCCAATTTAGCCACGATTGTTAGCGATCGCCAGAAGCGCATTGAGTGCGAAACGCAGGGGCGCTGTCGGCTAAATGATGATAATCAACCTTAGTCAATCAGAATAACCCAACTAAAGGAAGTTAACTGCACAAATAGGTCAAGCTAACCTAAAACTAGACTACTCTCGCTAGTAGAGAAAAAAATGCAAGACTCAGCATATACTCTCTTCATTATCTTTGGTTGTATTTGGATACTCATGGGAGGCGCAGCAGTGATTGCACTCCTCAAATCCGAGAACCAAGAGCTTCGGTTTGGCAAATGGGGATTGATCGTGGCTCTCCCGATCGTTATCCCGTTTATCCTGGCTCTGCTCTATCAAGTAGCAAGACCATTTATTCTGAAATACCTTTTTTGAAAATTTGCGCTATATCATAACATCAACCTTTTATTTATCGGTGTTTATAGGTAAGTTGCGATCGCTTGTCGGGCAATCCGAGCAATCTCTTCTATATTCATAACTCAGACACCTTTTTGTTGTGCGATCGCTTTTCCTCATCTTCGCAAGCGCGATCGCACTGTTGGTTCACTTTATGCGTTGAGTTCTGCCCTTGCCAATAGGGGTTCAACCATGATGAGTAATGATTACACCCAACGGCCTGCCAGAAGGTCATCAGCCTTATCGGACATTGATAGCGATGCCCTTCCATACCTGTAAGCTACAAACTCCATAAAATCAAACTGCTTCTCCGGGTCAACTGTCAGGACATAGTTCAGGAACTTTGGATGTTGAAACTGGAGAATAGGCAAGTCCTCGCTGTGACGTAATAAATTTGTAGCTACATCCAACAGTCCATTCTGCCCATTTTGATTTTTTAGCCGATAAGCACCATCCTGGATTTTTTCATATATAAACCGTTTGATAAAACGTTTTCCAGGCAGCTTATCCTCACTAGACACTGTGATTGATTGAACATGGGATGCAGGAATGCCTGCCCCATCAGGTTCGGCAGCATCAACAAGTTGAACTTCTACATTATCTAGTCGGATATTCTTCACTTGGGGGTAGGGTGTTAGCGGCGGGTAGATCATATAAACAACAATACGTCGTTCATCTTCATCCATTGCATGAGCAGCTGCAAGAATTTCCTCTGCCACATAATGCTGTAGGGACGGGCGGTAGTGGCTCCAATCATACCCTGCGCCAGCGAAATAACTTTGGAGGCAATCAATCACATCGTATGCACAGTAGCAGCCAGGGTCACTATCGAACAACATAATTCCACCTGGAGAGCTAATAAAGCTTGCAACAAGAACATCCAAATTGCAAATGAATTGAGCCTCTTGACTAGATATTAATTTCCTATAGTTGTCGCGCTCAATGACTGCTTGCGGATGGTTGCCCTGTTTGTTAAATGCTTCGACAAGTAGATGTGCTGCATTTAATTGTGCAACAAGGATTCGGCTGTAGTAATTAATATACTGCTCTACAGCAAGCTTGTATGATAAATAAGGAGACTCTTTCTTCATGAGCATTGGAGCGACCATATTTGCCCAAAGCTCCAAGCATCCCTTAGCTTGCTCTGAACCTACAACAAAGTTGTTAATAGTTGCCAGACTAACCTCTGCCCCGTTGTCAGTATTCAAAATCTCAGAGATGAGTTGATCGACTTCTTCTTTTGTTGTAACTTCTGGATTCTGCGCGTAGTCAATGTAACGTTGATATTGTGTTTGAATTTGTACTATGCACTTTTGGATTTGAATATCTACCGTTGACCACTCCATGTAAAGTTGATTTTGTACAACTTTTTGCAATTCACTTGAGATTGCGTGAAGTTCGCCATCCATAACTGACAAAGTTCCTTGAATTGCATCAAGTTGCTTTCCCAATTTTTGAATAGCTGAAATAACTGGATCTTCCTCTGATCCAAAAATTTTATCGAGAACGAAACCCATTGCATCTCCGCCAATCTTACTCGCTGCACCTGCGGCAACGTTCTTTCCGACAAACTTCAAAATACTGGTAAAAGTACTCACGCCATTCTGCCATTACTAAAAATTTCTGATGTATCTATCTATAGATAGACATTAATAGAGACTATACTCTCATTTAGTATGCATTCAGTATCTTTTTAGCTAGCGATCGCTCCCACTTCTCACCCATTCTTAAAGGTTATAACTCACTCCATTCTCAGCTAACCAGCGCTTGCGATCGCACGAATCGCTTACAACGCGCTCTTGGAGAAGCCACAAAACACTTGACGAGAGCAGTAGTTTGTGTGTTTAAGATGGGGCGAAGGCGATCGCATCTTCCCAGTTAGACTCCACGAGAAAAGAGCGATCGCGTTGAATCTGCTGCCATCCTATACCATAGGCTCAAGCCGCTCAGCCTGTACCTAGAGATCCGTCTATAGTGATCTGCAAGAAAGATTTATGACTAAGTGTTTACAAAGTTTAATAAGATAATCACATACAGAAATAAGTATTTTTTCCTACTGCCATGATTGAGGATCAATTTCCTTGGCTTAGCGCGATTGTCCTGTTCCCACTCGTTGCTGCACTGCTGATCCCTTTTCTGCCGGATAAAGACGGCACGCGAGTGCGCTGGTATGCACTCGGCGTGGGGATCGCAGACTTTATATTGATGTGCTACGTCTTTTGGAAGCATTACGATCCAAGCAGCGCGACTTTTCAGCTTGTAGAGAAATATTCCTGGGTGCCTCATTTAGGCTTGAACTGGGCAGTTTCCATCGATGGAGTTTCAGCCCCGCTGGTGCTTCTGGCAGGATTAGTGACGACACTCTCCATGTTTGCGGCGTGGCAAGTCAATCTCAAACCCCACCTCTTCTATTTCCTGATGCTGGTGCTGTATTCCGCACAGGTAGGGGTATTCGTCGCCCAAGACGTGCTGCTGCTGTTCATTATGTGGGAAGTCGAACTAATTCCCGTCTACCTACTCGTCTCGATTTGGGGTGGTCAGAAGCGTCAGTACGCCGCGATGAAGTTCTTACTATATACCGCCGCCGCTTCCATCTTTATTCTGGTTGCTGGTTTGGCAATGGCATTCTACGGCGACAATCTAACCTTTGATATGGTCGAACTCGGCTTAAAAGATTACCCGCTGGCTTTAGAACTGCTGCTTTATGCAGGATTGCTTGTTGCCTTTGGTGTCAAATTAGCTGTTTTCCCCCTGCACACCTGGCTACCGGATGCACACGGCGAGGCATCCTCTCCCGTATCAATGGTACTCGCAGGCGTATTGCTAAAGATGGGCGGATACGGGTTGATTCGCCTCAATTTAGGACTTCTGCCTGATGCACACGTTTACTTTGCACCTGTTTTAGCGATTCTGGGCGTTGTCAATATTATCTACGGAGCCTTTAACTCCTTTGCCCAGACGAATATGAAGCGTCGCCTCGCCTATTCGTCGGTTTCTCACATGGGATTTGTTCTGTTGGGGATTGCGTCCTTCACCGACTTGGGAATCAACGGCGCAATGCTGCAAATGATTTCTCACGGTTTAATTGCATCATTACTATTCTTTTTAGCCGGAGTAACTTACGATCGCACTCACACGATGTCGATGAAAGAAATGGGCGGGATTGCTCAGGCAATGCCCACTGTGTTTGCCCTGTTTACAATGGGTGTGATGGCATCAGTGGCTCTACCAGGAATGAGCGGCTTTGCTAGCGAACTATCGGTGTTTGTCGGTGTCACGACAAGCGATATCTACAGCTCAACTTTCCGCACCGTGACCGTCTTTCTAGCCGCCGTGGGTGTTATCCTGACGCCGATTTATCTGCTATCGATGCTGCGACAGGTGTTTTACAATTCTGGTGAAGTACCTACCTGCGACATTGCACCTACCTGCGACATTATGGATGCAGATTTGCAGAACCAGGGAAATCAGGAGCCGGTTTGCTTTGGTACAAACTGTAGCTTGCCTATCGATGCAGCATTTATCGATGCCAGACCGCGTGAAGTGTTTATTGCTGCTTGCTTTCTAGTGTTGATTATCGGTCTTGGCGTATACCCAAATATGGGTATGCAAATGTATGATGTCAAAACTGTTGCAGTGAATGCTCAGGTTCGCCAATCTTATACCCAAATCGCAGCAATGAATCCCCAGATTTATGCAGGGGGCTTTTTAGTTCCGAAGGTTGCCGAATCGGAAGTAAAGCCTGTTTTGGGAATCGTGGAGCGTTACCCAAGGTAAGCGCCGCGTGAATAATCCTTTGGTAGCCGATTGTAGGGGCGTTTTGCCTAACCGAGAGGGTTATCAGCTACCAAGGTGTTTTTTTTGGGTGCGCTTGTCGGCTCAAATGCGATCGCCTTTACCTCTGTAGTTCGTTAAAAGTGACACTAATTTGTTATTAGTGTCAAATAATGTGTCTGTACGTTCGCGAATTAAATGTCGCAATTTGCGAATTGCTTCCATAGAGGCTTTAAACCATTGAAAGCATTCGCTGCATAGCTTTCAAGGTTTCCAATTTCAAGAGCGACAACTTTGTCAATTTCGCACATTCCATGTCGTAAATCTTAATTCGCAAATAAATCGTCGCTTCTTTTGCTTTGGTGACATCGCAAATTGAGTGTCGCATTGTCTTGCTATTCTTCAAAAGTAATGGTACATTTGTTCTGTCATTCAGCATAGATGCTCTTCTCCTCAATGCTAGACGACCCATCTGAGCTTACAGAAGAACTGAAACAAGATTTAGACACTCTCTGCCTCAGTGAGATTAATTTTGAAGTCGATCCCTCACAAATTCTTCTAGAAACTGCTGATAAACACAAATTAAAATTTAATCTCATTCAATGGCTTGCTGAGTCTCCGAATCGCACGATTAAGTCTCAGAGGAAGCAGGCGATCGCAAATACTCTAGATGTTTCTACTCGGCAGGTAGAGCGCCTCCTCAAGCAATACATCAAAGATGAGCTACCAGAAACAACAGGGGTTCAGCGAGCGGATAAAGGGAAGCATCGCATCAGTGAATATTGGCAAGAATTTGTGAAGGCAACTTATGAGAAAAGTCTTAAGGATAAACACCCCCTATCTCCAGCAGAAGTCGTTCGTGAAGTGAAGCGACACGCCATCGTCGATCTTGGGCTTGAAGTGGGTGACTATCCCCATCCAGCTACTATCTATCGATTTTTGCAACCGTTAATCGAGCATCAAAACCGGAAAAAGCGCGTTCGCAATCCGGGTTCAGGGTCTTGGTTAGCAGTCCAGACAAGAGATGGGAAACTCTTAAAGGCTGAGTTTAGCAACCAAATTGTCCAATGCGATCATACAAAGTTGGATATTCGGATTGTCGGTAGTGATGGCGTGTTATTACCCGATCGCCCCTGGTTAACTACTGTCGTAGATACGTTCTCAAGCTGTGTTATTGGTTATCACTTATGGAGAAAACAACCGGGTTCTGATGAAGTAGCTCTGGCTTTAAGACATGCCATCTTACCCAAGCACTATCCCTCGACATACGAGCTGGAAAAACCTTGGCAAATATGTGGCTCTCCACTCCAATATTTTTTCACTGACGGAGGGAAGGATTTTCGCTCAAAGCACCTAAAAGCTATTGGAAAGAAGCTAGGTTTCCAGTGCGAACTACGCGATCGCCCACCTCAAGGCGGAATTGTAGAACGAGTTTTCAAAACCATCAATACTGAGGTTCTTAAGGGACTCCTCGGTTACACAGGTTCAAATGTTCAGGAGCGCCCGGAGCAGGCAGAAAAGGAAGCCTGCTTGACTATTCACGATTTGGATAAAATCCTCGCTCAGTTCTTCTGCGATGACTATAACCACGACCCATATCCCAAAGACCCTCGCGATACAAGGTTTGAGAGATGGTTTAAAGGAATGGGTGGAAAATTACCTGAACCGCCAGACGAGCGAGAACTGGATATTTGTCTAATGAAAGAGACTCAACGAGTTGTTCAAGCTCATGGCTCTGTCCAGTTTGAGAATCTGACCTATCGAGGAGAATCGCTCAGGCAATATGGCGGTAAATATGTCACATTGCGATACGATCCTGACCATATCCTGACGTTGTTTGTCTACAGCCAGGAAACGGATGACAAGCTGGGAGATTTCCTGGGATATGCTCATGCCATAAACATGAATACTCAGGATTTAAGTTTGGATGAGTTAAAAAGGCTGAACAAAGAGCGAAGCAAAGCTCGTAGAAATCATTCTAATTATGATGCTCTTCTAGCGCTAGGCAAACGGAAGAAACTTGTTGAGGAACGCAAACAAGACAAGAAGGACAGGCAACGATCTGAACAGAAACAGTTACGGCAAGCTTCTAAGAAAGATTCAAAGGTCGTCAACTTACGTCAGCGTAGGGCTTCAACCTCTTCCAAGAAAGATGAGCCGCTTGAGGTTTTGCCAGAACGGATTTCCAGGGAACAAATAAAGCCTCAACAACCCGAACCACAACCTGAAGAAACGTTACCCTCTACATCTGATGCTCAAGAGCAGGAGAGGCATCGGCTGGTAATTTCTAATCGTCAAAGTAAATCGAAAAGGATCTGGTGATTATGGCGCGATCGCAACTTGCAACTCAGACACCTGTTGAAGTTCTGGCTCCTCGGTTAGATTTGACAGCTCAACTTGCCAAGGTGGCTGAAATAGAGGAGCTATTCAGAACGGCTTTTATCCCGACCGATCGCGCTTCAGAATGCTTCAGATGGTTGGATGAACTGCGGTTCCTTAAACAATGTGGTCGTGTTATCGGGTCTAGGGATGTTGGTAAAAGCCGTGCATCAATCCACTATCGACAAGAAGCTCGCAAACAAGTTTCTTATGTCAGAGCATGGACAGAATCAAGTTCCAAACGATTATTTACGCAAATCCTTAAGGACATTAATCATGCAGCAGCAAATGGTAAGCGGGAAGATTTGCGTCCTAGATTGGCAGGTAGCCTTGAACTATTTGGCATTGAGCTAGTTATCGTTGACAATGCCGACAATCTTCAACGGGAAGCCCTGCTCGATCTCAAGCAGCTTTTTGATGAATCTGGGGTTCCGATTATCCTAGTTGGAGGACAGGAGCTAGATAGCAAATTGCATGCCTTCGACTTACTGACTTGTTTTCCAACGCTATTCGCCTTTGAACGACTCGATGAAGAAGACTTTAGAAAAACCTTACGGACTATCGAGCTTGATATTCTTGCCCTACCGGAAGCATCTTGTTTAACGGAAGGAACGTTGTTTGAAATTTTAGCGACCAGCACAGAAGCTCGTATAGGAGTGTTAATCAAGATTTTGACTAAGGCGGTTTTACACTCACTCAAAAAAGGTTTTCTCAAGGTTGATGAAGGAATTTTGGAAAAAATTGCCAATCGATATGGCATGAGATATGTTCCCCTTCCACCAACAAATGACAAATGACAGTGAGTGATTGCTCGGTTGTTGCTAGCTAGCAGTCCTGAAACTTTATTTGGCACAAGACTCGAATGCAGGAAGTGGATGAAAGTTTACCAAGATTAGGTTATGTTGAGCCGAAAGAAGGTGAGAGCATTAGTCATTATTTAGGGCGCTTTCGACGGTTCAAGGCTAATAGCCTTCCCTCGGCTCATTCATTGGGAAAACTAGCTGGGCTTGGTGCAATTTTGGGGAGATGGGAAAAACTATATTTCAACCCGTTTCCCTCGTGTGGAGAATTGGCAGCATTAGGGAAGCTAATTCGAGTGGATGCAACCCGACTCGCTGAAATGCTGCCGCCAAAAGGTGTAACGATGAAGCCAAGACCGATTCTGTTGTGTGGGGCTTGTTATGCCGAGAAACCCTATCATCGGCTTGAGTGGCAGTTTAAGGATCGATGGGGGTGCGATCGCCATCAGTTGCGTTTGTTAGCAAAATGCACTAACTGCGAGACTCCGTTTCCAATTCCAGCTTTGTGGGTGCAAGGCGAGTGTCCCCATTGTTTTCTGCCTTTCGCGAAGATGGCGAAACGACAGAAGCGACTTTGATAAGCGATCGCTAGTGACGTGTTGTTAACGTGGTTCAGCTTGACTACACTCTAATTGCAAATCAGGAAGCTGTTTACGGTCTAACTCCCTGCCAGAATAAGCGCATTCAGTTGGAAGCTGCTGGTAGCAAGAGCGAATATCCAAAGGTAGGGGTAGAGCGTGATGGAATTCTTCACTATGCACCTGCACCACGCGCTACAACCACACCTGTAATGCAGCTATGCTGTTGCCTAAGCCGCAGAGTAAGTTTTATTTTGGGAACTTAGTGAGCATTTGACGAAGTTCCTCCTTTGCATCTTTTGCAAATTGAACGCTGCGAAGACTTGCAAGAACTCCTGCGCCCGTGGTAATGGAGGCTTCTGGTACTTTGTCTAAGTAAAGCAATCCAACACCAGACACAGTGATTAGGGCAGATGCAGCAGTTACGGTAAGAGCAAGGTTATAGCTTTGACGAACTTCACGCAAAAATTCTCGAATAATCTCTTCTTTGATATCGCTATAATCGTCTTTAAAACTTGGCTGATGATTGAGTAGAGATTTTCTGAAGAAGTTGAAATTCATTTGTTACTCTCCTCGAAGATTTGATTGTTGGAACTTGATACTGGTATCCTACTAGGAATAAAAAGTGACTTCCAGGGCAGATAGATTTAGTTTGTATTGATTATTTGCCCTAAATTTTGGGGCAGATAGGGCAAAGCTGAAAAACCTATCTGCCCTAGACAGCAAAATAAAAAATTAGCTATACCTGACATATTGCATTTAAGTGCAAAAACCTAAGCTCATGAGTTTTCGGGATCGCAACTAAAAATCTCCTATGCTTCCATCTGATTCTGATAGAGTTCAATCGAGCGCAGAAGGCAAAGTCAAACTTGAACAGGCGTATCAAGAAGCAAACCTGACTCAAGAGAAACTAGCGCAAAAAGCCAATGTTTCGCTTGAAACGGTCAAACAGTTGCTAGGTACGAGAACTTGCCCAAATGGGGTTAAAAAATCGAAAATCAAAGAAATTGCCAAGGTTTTGAAGATTGAACCAACGGATATTGTCGATCCGAAAGAGTGGTATCGTCAGCAGCAGCTACCATCAGAGTTTGAGCCACTGATCGAAGAAAAGATTAAGGCATTTTGTGGGCGGAAATTCGTTTTTGAAGCCTTTAAAGAATTCCTTCAACGAAATCCTAAAGGTTACTTTACGGTGGTGGGAGATGCGGGGATGGGGAAAAGCGCGATCGCTGCCAAGTACGTTCATGATTACCATTCTCCCTGCTATTTCAACATTCTTGCAGAGCGCCGCAATCGACCGGAACTGTTTCTCAAAAGTATTCGCCAACAACTGATTAATCGTTACCAGTTGCAGGATGCGGGAGATGCGGATCTGCCGACTTTAGTCTCCAAAGTCGTGCCAAAACTTCCCTCTGGGGAAAGCCTTGTAATTGTGGTTGATGCGCTGGATGAGGTGGAGCAAGAATCGGGCGCAGAAAATCTTTTATATTTACCGAAGGAGCTGCCAGAGCGGGTTTATTTCCTGCTGACTAGACGACCTTATAACCAAGAGAAAAAACGATTAACTGTATCGCCGGGAGTTCCGGTGCAGGAGTTGGATTTAAGGGCAGAGGAATATGTTGATTATAGTCATAATGATATCAAAGAGTATATTCGCTTGTCTCTCAATTGCGATCCAGACTATAAAGATGGGCTGAAAAAGTGGATTCAAGACCGCAATATTTATCAGGAAGAGTTTGTCGAGCAGGTAGCGGCAAAAAGCGAAAACAATTTCATGTATCTGCGCTATGTCTTACCAGGAATTACGCGCGGTTTCTATGACGATCTGAGTTTAAAGCAATTACCAGACGGTCTTCAGGACTATTATCAAACTCATTGGGTGCGGATGAATATGGATGCGGCACCGAATGAAATTAAGGCGATCGCTTTGTTTATTTTAGTGGAGATTGGCACACCGATTCCAGGGAAGATGATTGCCGCGATCGCCGATCGAGATGAATATGAGGTGGAATCGGTTTTGGATGAATGGGTGGAGTATTTGCGGCGGCAGGAAATTCAGGGAGAACTCTGCTACACCATCTATCATGCCAGTTTTCTGGACTTTCTCAGCAGCAAACGGGAGATGAAGAAAAGCCGGAAGCTATTTCAAGAAGTTAATCAACGGATTGTTGATTACTTAGAAAAGGAGATGGCGTGAAATGGGAAAATTTGCTGACAAATTAGCGGTAAAAAACCCCGCCTTCCAACGCGCTTATCTGGGTCACTATGCACCAAATCTGGTGAAGTCAGGAAAACTCGAAAAGTATTACCAAACCCTAGCTGATTTTGATTTCTTGGCAGCAAAGATTAATCATCCTGAGTTTGGGGTGCAGGCGCTGATTGAGGATTATGATTTGGCTGATACTCCAGAAGCAGCAACTCAGCCAGAGTACGATCCGGAAAAAGCTGAGGCGCTGAAATGCATTCAAGGGGCGCTGCGGCTATCCGGGCATATTTTAGCTGAGGAGCGGTCGCAATTGGCAGGGCAATTGTTGGGACGGTTGCTACCATCCTCTGCTGGAGAGTTCTGGGAAGAGCAACATAAATATAGATATTTTTGGCAATACATTCCCTGGATAGGGCGTTTTTTACCGAAATACCCTCAGAAACCGAAACCACAAAATATTAGTCAGCCTCTTGTTCAGGACTTAGTAGAACAGGCGAAGCAGTGCAAATACAAACCTTGGTTGCGTCCCTTGACAGGTAGCTTAACGAATCCTAACGAGGCGTTACTACGCACCCTCACCGGTCATAGCCACTCGGTAAATGCGGTCGCCGTCACCCCCGATGGCAAACTGGCGATTTCTGGTTCGAGGGACAACACTCTCAAAATCTGGAATTTGGCAACCGGAGAGTTACGCCACACCCTCGCCGGTCATAGCCTCTCGGTAAATGCGGTCGCCGTCACCCCTGATGGCAAACTGGCGATTTCTGGTTCGAGGGACAACACTCTCAAAATCTGGAATTTAGCAACCGGAGAGTTACGCCACACCCTCACCGGTCATAGCCACTCGGTAAATGCGGTCGCCGTCACCCCTGATGGCAAACTGGCGATTTCTGGTTCGAGGGACAACACTCTCAAAATCTGGAATTTAGCAACCGGAGAGTTACTCCGCACCCTCACCGGTCATAGCCACTCGGTAAATGCGGTCGCCGTCACCCCTGATGGCAAACTGGCGATTTCTGGTTCAGGTGACAACACTCTCAAAATCTGGAATTTAGCAACCGGAAAGTTACTCCGCACCCTCACCGGTCATAGCCTCTGGGTAAATGCGGTCGCCGTCGCCCCTGATGGTAAACTGGCGATTTCTGGTTCATATGACGACACTCTCAAAATCTGGAATTTAGTAACCGGAGAGTTACGCCACACCCTCACCGGTCATAGCCACTCGGTAGATGCGATCGCCGTTACCCCCGATGGCAAACTGGCGATTTCTGGTTCATATGACAACACTCTCAAAATCTGGAATTTGGCAACCGGAGAGTTACGCCACACCCTTACCGGTCATAGCCACTCGGTAGATGCGATCGCCGTTACCCCCGATGGTAAACTGGCGATTTCTGGTTCATATGACAACACTCTCAAAATCTGGAATCTAAAAACAGGAGAGGTAATTGCTACTTTTACTGGGGAGAGTCCATTACTCTGTTGTGCCGTTGCTCCAGATGGAGTAACAATTGTGGCGGGTGAAGTATCAGGACGAGTGCATTTCCTCCGGTTGGAAGGGATAGCATCGCCATGAACAACCTACCTCGATCGCCAACCCCGATCAATACCCCCTCCTACCCCACCGAATTCCAGCAACTAATTAGCGAAAAAAGCGCTAATTTTGTTGGTCGTCAATTTGTCTTTACCGCCATCGAGGAATTTTTACACAAGCGCAACAGCGAAGCGCTCGTGCCAAAGGCAGATCGTGGTTACTTCACAATTGTCGGCTCACCCGGTAGCGGCAAAAGTGCCATCCTCGCCAAGTATGTCACCGAAAATCCCCACGTTGCCTATTACAACGCCCAAATTCCGGGTAAAAATCGCGCCGATCGATTTCTCGCTTCCATCTGCCATCAATTAATGGCAATGGTCGGTGAAGATACTGTGCTGCCGGATAATGCCACGGAGGGGAGTTGGTTTCTGTCTCTGTTACTCCAGAAAATTAGCGATCGCCTCGAACCCAATCAAAGGCTAATTGCGGTCATTGATGGTTTAGATGCGATCGACCCCAGCAGTCAACCCCCAGGTTCAAATCTGTTCTATCTTCCCCGATATCTCCCAGAGAGAATCTATTTTCTCCTGGCGCGGAGACCTTTTGTACGGGAAAAATCTGGTTTATTAATTGAAACACCGTCTCAGATTCTCACCCTCGAAAAATACCCCGATCGAAACCGGGAAGACGTGCAAGCATACATCCAGCAATCCCTCGCTGCCGATGGTAACGCGATCGCACCAGAAGAATCAAAAAATTTAACATCTTGGCTAAATACCCACCAAATCGGCGAAACCCAATTCTGCGATCGCCTAACGCGAGAGAGCGAGAATAATTTCGCGTACCTGAGCCAAATTATCAAAGCGATCGTGCAGGGGTTCTACTCCAAACCCTTCCAGTACGATCAACTCCCTTCAGGTTTGGAAGCCTATTACCAAAGCCATTGGCAGCAGATGATAGCGAAGCGGCACGTTAGCCTAGTCGGGCGAAGCCCCGTGCAGGCTGAGCATTTACCATTAGTGGAGTTAGCGGTACTGAACATCTTAGTGCAGGAAGAACAACCGATATCAGCAGAAGCGATCGCTCGAATCATTGATGAGGATGAATACGAAATAGAGGAAGTGCTAGAAAATTGGATTGAATTCTTACAGCAACAGCAAATCAGTGGAGCAGCCTGTTACTGCCTCTATCATTCCAGCTTCCGTATCTGGCTAGGCAAGCAACTCAATCTCAGTTAGACCTTGTACAAAATTTACACTCAAGAAGTATTACGATCCTGTGTCCAACAGATGGACACAGGATCGTAATAATCGCCTTTTACCTTTCTACAAAGACTTTGAAAGAGAATCTATTTCACATTCCTGGCTGAAAGTCAATTCAGAAGCCAGAATGGTTAACAGTGATTTGCGACTTAATCAGTGGGAACACTAAGAGAGTAGAGCATGGAGCAAAGCGATCGCTCACCCTTGCTGCTGATTCACTTCTAAAGGATGCTTGAATGTCTCGCAACGAAGCGAATACTCGAAAAGATTTAATTGACGGGGCTTTAGCAACAGTAGGATGGAGCCTGAAAGATCCAAACCTGGTGAGGATTGAAATCCCAGTGGATGGATACGATGCAGTACCTTGGAATGGAGTGACGGACTACTGCCTCTATCTGCCGAATGGGGAAGTAATTGCTGTTGTAGAGGCGAAGCGACAAAGCCGCGACCCACGGGTGGCAGAACAGCAGGTTAGGCATTATGTAACCGAGATTGAGAAGCACCAGAGTTTTCGTCCCTTTGCCTTTATGAGCAATGGGGATAAGACGTTTTTCTGGGATGTAGGGAACGAAAATAAGCGGCAAGTGGCTGGGTTTTTCTCCCTGAGAGACTTACAGAATTTGCTTTACATCCGCCAGAATAAAATTCCCCTGCAACAGTTGAGCGTTAATTTAGCGATCGCAAACCGTACCTATCAACAAGAGGCAATTGGGCGGGTTAGCGAACGGTTTGATGAGGGACATCGACGGGCGCTGCTGGTCATGGCTACGGGGACGGGGAAAACGCGCACCATCATGGCGCTGATTGAGTTGTTCCTGAGAGCAAATCAAGCGCGGACGGTGCTGTTTGTCGCAGATCGAGATACGTTAGTGAGGCAAGCGCTAGATGATAATTTTAAGGTTTACTTGCCGAACGAGCCACGCGATCGCATCCGTACTTACAACGTTGATTACACCAAGCGGTTGTATGTGGGGACACTGCAAACCCTGGTTAAATGCCACAAAAAGTTTAGCCCTGGCTTCTTTGACGTGGTGATTTTTGATGAGAGTCACCGTTCGATTTACAACCAGTTCCGCGAGGTGGTGGAATATTTTGATGCGCGGATTATTGGACTGACGGCAACGCCAGCGGATTTTATTGAGCGCAATACGTTCCAGGTTTTTCGCTGTTCTGATGGTCTTCCGACGTTTAATTACCCCTATCGGGATGCTGTTAATGAGGGCTATCTAGTTGATTACAGCCTTTATCAAGCAGGGACTCACTTTCAACGAGAGGGGATTCGGGGGGCAAACCTTTCTGAAGAAGATCGTAATACGTTGATTGAGCAAGGGTTAGACCCCGATGAGATTGATTACGAGGGGACGGACTTAGAACGCACTGTCAGCAACAAAGATACACTGCGGCAACAGTGGGCAGAAATTATGGATAGATGCCACAAGGATGAATCGGGGCAGTATCCCGGCAAGACGATTGTATTTGCGGTAAGTCAACCGCACGCCCTGCGGTTGGCAAGCGTGTTTGAAGAGATGTATCCTCAGTATCCTGATATGGTGCAGGTGATTACTTCCAAAATGGAGCGCACCGATGATTTGATTGACCGCTTTAAGAAGGAGGAGATGCCTCGGATTGCCATTTCTGTGGATTTGCTGGATACGGGGGTGGATGTGCCGGAGGTGGTGAATCTGGTGTTTATGAAGCCTGTCCACTCTCTAATTAAAATGCAGCAGATGATTGGACGGGGGACGCGCAGCCATGAAGCTTGTCGGTATTTGCATTGGCTTCCTAATGGGCATAAGGATGAGTTTCTGATTATCGACTTCTGGGAGAATGACTTTGACAAAGACCCCAGTGAGGAGACGGTTACTCAAAATCTGCCCGTTACGGTGAAAATTTTTAACACGCGGTTGAAGCTGCTGGAGCATTATCTCAATGACCAGCAATCTGCTGATTGCCAGCAGGCGATCGCGGATTTACGGCAGCAGATTGGACAAATTCCTCGCGATGCGTTTAGCGTCCAGCAGGTTTATTCTCAGGTTGAGGAGGCTTGGACGGATGGGTTTTGGCGGTATTTGACTCAGAGGAAGATTAATTTTCTCCGCACTCAGGTTGCTCCTTTGCTGCGGTTTGTGGCGGGGGTGGATGTGGCTGAGGCGACGTTTACGAATAAGGTGGAACGGTTGAAGGTTGAAATCGTCACGGGTGAAGCAAAACCGGGAACGCTGGAATCTATCGTAGAGGATGTGAGCCGGTTGCCGGATTTTGTTTATGAAGACTTGCAGCGTCGGGACTCGATAAATCTTTGCCTTTCATCTAAGCTGAGGACTGCGACACCGGAGGAGTTGAATCGTGCGATCGCTTCCTTGGCAGATCAGATGAAGAATCGACGGGAACGACCGAGTTCGTTTATTGAAATTGACCTGGCAGATCGCATTGCCGTTAGTGGTTATATTACCTTGGGCGATGGGGGAGAGCAGGTTTATGTCGAGGAATACCGCCAGCGGGTTGAGGGGAAGGTATTGGAGATTGTGGAGACTCACCCCACGATTGCAGCAATTCGCAATGGGGAAGCGGTGACGGACTTGCAACTGGTGGCGTTAGAGAGGACGCTGCGGCAAGAATTGGGTGGTGGGAACGTGCAGTTGTCAGAGTCGAATATTCGCAAGGCATTCAATTTGAAGGTGAATAGTTTGCTGGCGTTTTTGCGAGAGTTGTTGGAGATTGAGGCACTGCCGGATTATCAGGAGGTGGTGCGGCGAAATTTTGAGCAGTTCATTAGTCAGCGTCAGTTTAATGCGAATCAGATTCTGTTTTTAAGGGCGGTGCAGAATGTGTTTTTGAAGAATCGGCGGTTGGAGGTGGCGGATTTGTATGAGGAACCGTTGGACAGGTTTGGGGAGGATGCTGTGGAACGGTGGTTTACAGAGGAGGAAGTGGATGATTTGATTGAGTTGACTGAACAGTTTGCGGCTTAACTAAGATAACAAATAAATTCTAAAGGGAGAGAAATAGGTGAAGTTTTTAGCAAGAACTAATGAATGGGAGCAATCTCATACCATATTAAGTAAGTATTTGGTAACACGATTGTATCAATTGGTGGATATTTATGAAGTTATTAGTTACCGTTATCCCATTACTAATGGAATTATTCTTCTTGAAGAATTGTATGATACTGCAACAGCTTGCCTAAAACGACCAAAAACTAAAGATAGATTAAAATCTTTGTTAGAAGAATGCATTGATGGTAATATCCAAACTTCAATAATTAACGATCCTGTGGTTGAAAAATATTTTAGAAATATAAAAAACGATTTGCAGCCCTTGTTGAGCAAGGATAACAAGGATTTGGATGAAACCGATATAAAAAGACTGCAATCAATATCATTAACTTACATCGCCACTTTAAATAAAAAATACGTAGAATTTATCTTTTCAGAATTAAAAGCAATAGATTTATCTAGTCAAGATTTAGATCCTAAATTCAAGAAAATCGATAGGCTTTTGAAAGCTTTAGTAGCATTTGCTTTGCATGACGGTCACTCTATTATTCATTTAAAGATTTCTTTTAAAGGATTGATAAAGGATAGCGCAGATACATTGATTGAACAGTTATATAGAATTTTCTCATTCGCTCAAATCAGAAACTATCAGTTTTTTATAAACAACACTAATCTCGGCTCTGAGTTACATACACAGTTAAATACTAAAAGTGATAACACATCGGGAACTTATAGTTTTGACGCTTCAGGAAAAGATGCTTTTTCTGCTTTTAGGAATAAAGTAACAACTGCTTATAGAAAATTGGGTGTAAAAAATACTGGGATAAATATAAATGATGAAATATGGGAAAATGTAAATTTTCTCAATGAAAGCACTAATCAACTGTCACAGTTAAATTTTATAGAGGATAGAGATCCAATTATTCCCCTAGCGCGTATCAATACTTTGGAAGAATCATTGGTGAAGTACCAAAAACTCCAAAATTTTGAAGACGAAGTTTTAGGGAAAATTGAAGAATCTTTGTATTTGTATCATCTTGCATTAAGCGTTCCAACTATAGAAAACTCTTACGTATTGTTGTGGACTTCTCTTGAATCTCTAATGGGGCTTAGAACAAATGAGGCAGACATTAAGACTATTAAAAAAAATGTATCTAGTATCTTAGCATTAGGAGCAATAGGCAGACGTGTAAATGCTACTATTCAGCGTATGAGAACTACAGCTAATGCTAATAAATGGGCAAAAATATACTCCCCTCAGAATGACAGGAGTGCAAACGAATTTGACGCTATCGGCTTATGCCATTGGATTTCTTGGATTACAGATCAGAATCTTAAAAACTCACCTAACGATCCGTTCAAGGATATGCAGAGCGAGCCATTGTTATGCAAGCAATATCGTGATATAAACGAAAACTGGAAAAAATTGAAGGATTTACATACGGTTATAACTCTTTCTGAGCAAAACTTAAATTACCAACTAGATCGTTTGTATCAAACGAGAAATAGAATCGTGCATTCAGGGCGGTTTGGGCGAGCAGGAAATTATCTATGGATTCATCTTGAATGGTACGTTGCAAAATTACTTGCTGTATCAATTTTAATCTTAGATAATTTTTCTTTTGACTTGGACTTAGATGCTAATCCAAGAGATATAGTATTTGGATGTCTCCGAGGACAGCATCAATCAAGCATTGATTATCTTAAACGCCATGAAGATAAAATAATAAATTTTGATAATGTCTTAGCTAGCGGAATTACTAGGTTTCCTGTTCTTTGCTTTTAAAAAATGCTCACTGACCCTGAACTCCGCTCAAAAGTAGACCAAATCTGGGATAGACTTTGGTCGTCGGGACTCTCCAACCCGATGGACTCCATCGAACAATTCTCTTACCTGCTGTTCCTCAAACGCCTCGATGATGCAGAGAACCAGCGGGAGAAACAGGCGAAGCGCCGCAATAAACCTTTTGAACCACAAATCAAGTCAGAATTGCGTTGGTCGCACTGGATTAACTTTAAGGCAGAGCAGGCACTCAAGCATGTTCGAGAAGAAGTTTTTACCTGGTTGCGGACGGCGGGAACTGAGGGGAGTTCTTTTGAGCGGTATATGCAGAATGCTGAGTTTAAAATCAGCAAACCGGGGACGTTGATTGAAGTCTGTAACCTGATTGATGCGCTGAAAATCTCGGAACAGAATCAGGATGTTCAGGGGGATTTGTACGAGTACCTGCTGAGTAAACTCAATAGTGCGGGACGTAACGGACAGTTTCGCACGCCTCGCCATATTATCCGCATGATGGTGCAGATGGTTGACCCCAGACCAAAAGATAGAATTGGGGACTTGGCGGCGGGAACTTGTGGGTTTTTGGTGAATGCCTACGAGTACATCCTAGAACAGCACAGCGAACCAGATGAGCAGGGAAAACCGCAGGTAATTGGGGATTTACTCAATGACGAAGAACGGGAGTTTTTACAAACCGAGGCATTTACTGCCTATGACAATGATTCTGGCATGACGATGTTGCGGATTGGTTCGATGAACCTGATGCTGCACGGAATTAAGCACCCCCGCTTTTTCTACATGGATACCCTGTCTAAGTCATTCAAGGATGAGAAAAGCTTGGATGTGGTGCTGATGAATCCCCCGTTTAAGGGGAAGATGGATGAATCGGATATTAATCCCACGCTGCCAACCAAGTGCAAGAAGACAGAACTGCTATTTTTGCACCTGATTGAGCGGGTGTTGGATATGGGGGGACGCTGTGCGGTAATTGTGCCGGATGGGGTGCTGTTTGGTTCGAGCAAGCAACACCAGGAGATTCGCAAGAAGATTATTGAATCTCATCGCCTGGATGGGGTCGTGTCAATGCCGTCTGGGGTGTTTAAACCGTATGCGGGTGTTTCGACTGCGGTGCTGCTGTTTACTCGTGGCGGTACGACAGACAAGATCTGGTTCTATGACATGGAACACGATGGGTTTTCGCTGGATGATAAGCGGCAACCCGTAGCAGAGAATGATATCCCGGATATTCTCACCTGTTGGAAGAATCGGTTTGATGCTGATTTTAATGTCCAAAGAGCGCAACGCTTAACTGAGTTAAAGTTGCAGATTGCGCCGTTGAAAGCTGAACGGTTGATACTGCTAAAGGAAATCAATCGCCTGACGTTTGAGAATGCGATCGCACCCGCAGACGATGAACCAACCCGCCTCGCTTTGGAAGCAGATAGACAACGACTGGCACAACTGCACGAGCAAATGGCACCCCTGCAAGCGGAAATCAATCAGTTGAATCGCCAGTTTTGGGTGACGAAGGCGCAGGTGAAGGCGAATAAATACGACCTTTCAGCGAGTCGTTACCGTCAGATTGAGCAGGATGAGCCTTATTATGAATCACCGCAGGTGACGATGGAGCGGTTGCTGAAGTTAGAGCATGTGATGGAAGCGGAAGTGCAAGAATTGATGCGCTATATAGAGTCCAAGTAACAGTGTTGATAACATGATGACATCGGAGGCGCAGAAATTACCCAAGGGTTGGCAATGGGTGAGGCTAGAAGAACTATGTGATACAACTAGCGGCGGCACCCCTTCCCGAAAAATATCTTCTTATTATGGTGGTGATATTCCTTGGGTAAAATCTGGCGAACTAGAGGATTGCCTAATCTATAAAACAGAGGAAAAGATTACTCAAAAAGCCGTTAATAATTCTAGTGCTAAAGTTTTCTCATCTGGAACTTTATTAATTGCACTTTACGGTGCAACAGTTGGAAAGCTAGGTATTCTCCAAGTAAATGCTGCTACTAATCAAGCAGTTTGTGCAATCTTTCCAAGAGAATATATCTATCGAGACTACCTTTACTTCTACCTATTATCACAGCGAAACAAACTATTACAACTTAGTGCTGGTGGTGCTCAGGCAAATATTAGTCAAGAGATTATTCGGAGGCTTGAAATTCCTCTGCCGCCGTTAGCAGAACAAAAGCGGATTGCTGCGATCGCACAAAAAGCCGACAGACTCCGACACACCCGACGCTACGCCCTACAACTTAGCGACACCTACCTACAATCCGTCTTTTTGGAAATGTTCGGCAATCCTTTTAGTAATACAAAGGATTGGGAATATAGAGAGTTCGGCGATGTTATAACCACACTAACAGATTACCATGCTAATGGAAGCTATGAAATTCTCAGAAAGAACGTTGAGTTATTAGACAGACCAAACTATGCCTTGATGATAAGAACTACAGATTTAGAAAATGGTGATTTTTCAAGAGATTTAAAATATATATCAAAAAGTGCTTATGAGTTCTTAGAAAAATCTAAATTATTTGGTGGAGAAATAATTATTAATAAAATTGGAAGCGCTGGTCAGGTTTATCTAATGCCATATTTGAATAAACCAGCTTCATTAGCAATGAATCAATTTCTTATAAGGCTTGACAATCAGCTATGTGTTAATACCTATGTATATCATTTATTAACATCGAATTATGGAAGAACAATTCTTGATAGCAGAATTCGAGGAGCAGTAACTAAAACTATCACTAAAGATGCAATCAGAGATTTATATATTCCTGTTCCACCTCTCCCCCTCCAAGAAAAATTTGCCCAAATTGCCCAAAAATTTGAACGCCTCCGCACCCAACAACGGGAAGCCGATCGCCAAGCAGAGCATTTATTTCAAACCCTGCTGCATCGTGCCTTTCGGGGTGAACTGACTCCTCAACACGCCAATGATGAGCCAGCATCCGTCTTATTAGAAGAGATTGGCGCAGAACAGGCACAAGCCGAAGCGGAAGCCAAAGCCGCTACTCAGGCGATGGGTGATGCTGCTGAGTATCTTGGCACGAAAGCAAAGCAGCAAGACACAGAACCCATCCAGCTAAAGCTACCAGGAATAGAGTAGGGCGATGAGCAATAGGTTTTGGTGAGGAGAAAGTCGCGGCTATAGAAACATAGCCAGCTTAGGCAAGTACAGTCCATACTCTGCCAAGCTGACTGAGTGTTAGTTAGTCAATTTAGCTTCCCAAAAACTTTCTAAGGGTCTTCTTTAATTAAATTCCCCTGCTCGTCGTACCACTTACACGACAAGTATTTACTATTGACATAACCGACCCGTCCTGTAACTTGGGAGTTGGGTCCCTTAATGACTTTAACTTCATCCCAAACCAGATTATTTTCGTCGAGCGTGCCAGCAAACGCTTGGACAACATTGCCATTGTTCAACCCCGCAAAGGGTCTACCATTGGGTTGGGGACGCAAGGCTAGCTGTCCCTGTTGCAGCCCCCGTACTGTGCAGATAACAGTTGCATCATAGATATCAGCACGGGCTTGGTTGCTGAAAACGGAAATTCCTAGTCCCGTCAAAATTAACAAGCGAAGTATTGAAGTGCGTGACATAAAACCTCACTAATCGTTGATGGGTGTACATTGCACGCGCAAGAAATCTTCGCGAATCCAACCCTTAGCTCCGCTTCTTGGGAAGCCAACTCTATACCAAAGGCTTCCCTGACTATCTTCCTGATAATCCAATTCTGGAGGAGATAAAGTCAGAACCTGAACGCGATCGCCCGCCAAGCCGTAACCCAAACTCTTATAATTCGACCCAGCGCCAGAACGCAGCGTAATTCGAGAGTTTGGCTCGTTAGCGGTTAGGGTTGCCTGACAATGGGAACGCTCGTTAGCGAAAGTATGCTGGGCAAAAACAGCAGGGGTTGGCATGGAAAACGCCGTCGTGGTTATAGCTAACCAAGGTATCAATCTTTTAAATTTCACAAATCCTCTCTGAGCTTTGCAAAGGGCGCTTGCTAGTTTTAGTGTTCCCAGAACATCCCTGCTAAGTCTCATGAGAAAGCGATCGCGCCAAAAAATCTTGAGGCGGTTGATTTTATCGGCAAAGTCCCTAACATTACCCTTAGCTGCGGTTTTAAGCGCCTAGCGCGATCGCTTTTTTTGTCGTCTCCGCTTCAAATCCTCTGCTAGTCGAATATCTACCAGTTCCTCCTCCTCCCAGGCTTCGCCATCCGGTTTAACTAGCTGTTGGGCGAGCTTTTGGAGTTCTGCATCAGAAGCGCGATCGCCTTCCAGTAATTCATTAATCCGTTCTACAGGCATTTGGGCATCAGCAGCAAGCTTCCTTAGCACCCAGTCGCGGTTACGCAACGTTTCCTCAATTAAAGACGCGATCGTGGGTACAGAAGGCGGCGCAGTCGATGCAGCCACTACTACCGAAGACTCAGACAGTGGCGAGTCTTCCTGCTGTTGCTGTTTTTCGATCCAGTTAGCGATCGCTTCCTCTAAACCGACATTAATATCCTGACCCAAACTTTTACAAATTCCCTTGAACTTCAAGGAAAGCATCTTGGGGACAAAACCCCGCAATTCCTGATAATTCGTAGATTTCCTTTTATCGACCACAAATAAGCTAAACACGGGAGTTTCAGGCTTCATTCTCGCACAAACTCACAAAGTCTCTTGTTTCGCTATTATCGCTATTATTGCTAATTTCGCTAATATTGCGTATATTTACAGTATTCACTCAACCCCCACCCCATCGTGATTCCAGACTTGCCTTTAATCGGTTTGGATGCACCACCTCCATTAGTCAGCCTCCCTGCCAACTTCCCAGATAGCGCCCAAATACCGCGTTTTCTGTATGGCGATCGCGTCAGGTGGAAACCTGTATCTGACATCGATAAAACAGACAAAGGCTCGGTAATTGGGCGTTTTTATGCCTTTGCCCCCCATCAAAATCAGTGGGCATGGAAATATTTGATTTTTCTCGATCCCGTCTCCTACAGCGCCGCCTTCTGTACCGCCGATACAGCTTGGGAAGAAGACCTTGAACCGATAGATGGAGATGAATCCCTATGAATAAACCGCGCCGACTCGGACAAAGCGAACTAGAGCTAGTTCATTGTCTTTCTCATAGCCAACTGGGAATTTCTCCCCGCATCTTTCTATCCAAATGGGAGGTTACCTACAATCAGTTTGCTGTTATCTGTCATTGCACCATTGGCAAAACTAACAAAAAGGTTGGTAGTAAAGCGCCTTCTATTTACCTGAAGGAGTTTGAGCTATCTGGGACATCGGCAACAAGGCTGGATGAGATGTTGCGATCGCATTCTATCGAGCCAGCTTATCCCGCGAAAAGACGACTTTGAAGGATTTTTTCGGGCACGGATAATAGCTTTACTGAGTTGATTGGAAAGGCGATGGGCAAGTGTTTAACAGTCGAATCGTTTGAGGCTTTCAATGGTAAATATAAAAACGGTAATAGTAGATGGCATAAACTTCATCCGCAAATACTAATCAATTATTTAAAAAACGCAGAATTTGAAACATCCTTGTGTAGTAATTTTTTATTTTAAAAAAATGATTTTTTCTAACAATTATCCTTGGATAATCCTATGAGCGTGATTACAATTCAATGTCGCTTAGTCGCTGATGAAGAAACCTTCCGCTGTCTATGGGACCTGATGGCTCATAAAAACACGCCGCTCATTAACGAATTATTGTCACAGATTCCCAAACATCTTGACTTTGAGAAATGGATGCAAAAAGGAGAAATACCTAACGGACTTATTACAGGACTTTGTAACTCTCTTAAAACTGAAGAACGCTTTGCAGGTCAAACCAGCCGTTTTTATATGTCAGCGAGTTCTCTAGTTGATTATATTTACAAATCTTGGTTGGCACTCCAGAAGCGACGGCAGCGCAAAATAGAAGGCAAAGAGCGCTGGCTAAAGATGCTCAAAAGTAACGTTGAGCTGGAAAAGGAAAGTAATTGTCGTCTAGATGAGATTCGTAGCAAAGCTGCCGAAATTATTAAGTCGGTGACAACCGAATCGCCTCAAAATGAATCTCAGCCGACCAACAAGAAAAAGAGTAAGAAGACTAAAAAAGGAAAAACTAACTTTTCCCGCTTTAAACCGTTCAACATCTTATTTGAGGCTTACGACAAGACACAAGCTCCTCTTGATCGTTGCGCCCTTGCCTATCTCCTGAAAAATAACTGTGAGGTTAACGAAGTTGAGGAAGACCCAGAAAAATTTGCTAAAAGGCGTCGCGCAAAGGAAGTAGAAATCGAACGCCTTAAAGAACAAATGAAAAGTCGGATACCCAAAGGTCGGGATTTGACAGGTAAAGAATGGTTAGAAGCATTAGAAATGGCTACCAGTAACGTTCCAAAAAATGAAGATGAAACTAAAGCATGGAAATCTAGCCTCTTAAGAAAATCAAGCTCTGTGCCATTTCCTGTAGCTTATGAAAGCACCGAAGATATAATTTGGTCTAAAAACGACAAACAGCGCATTTTTGTTCGCTTCAAGGGTTTAAGAAACCTGACCTTTGAGGTATACTGCGATTCTCGGCACTTGCACTGGTTTCAACGCTTTGTCCAAGACCAAGACATTAAAAGTCAGAGTAAAGACCAATACTCAAGTGCTATATTTACTCTCAGAAGTGGACGGATTTCTTGGCAGGAACGGACAGGCAAAGGAGAGCCGTGGAACGTCCATCGTCTGATTCTTTACTGTACAGTTGATACCCGTCTGTGGACGCTCCAAGGAACTCAACAAGTTGCAAGTGCAAAAGCCTCTCGTGCTGAAAAAATCATAAGCAAGAAAAAAGAGAAAGACGATCTCAACGAGGAAGAACAAGCTTTTTTAACTCGTAAGCAATCAACGCTAGCTCGAATTAACAATCCCTTTCCTCGTCCTAGTAAACCTCTTTATCAGGGTCAACCGTCTATCCTTGTTGGTGTCAGTTTTGGTCTGGACAAGCCAGCAACCGTTGCCGTAGTAGACGCTGCCAATAACAAAGTATTGGTCTATCGCAGTGCCAAACAGTTACTCGGCGACAACTACAAGCTCATCAACCGCCAGCGACACCAACAGCAACGTAACGCCCACGAACGTCATAAAGCTCAAAAACGGGATTCACCAAACTCGTTTAGTGAATCCGAGTTGGGGCAGTATGTGGACAGATTACTGGCAGATTCGATTGTAGCGATCGCAAAAACTTACAGAGCTGGCAGTATAGTTCTCCCTAAACTCGGTGATATCAGGGAAATATTACAAAGCGAAATTCAAGCCAGAGCCGAGCAAAAAGTCCCTGGTTACAAGGAAGGTCAAGATAAATATGCCAAACAGTATCGTGTCAGCGTCCACAGATGGAGCTACGGTCGATTGCTCGGCAGCATTCAATCACAAGTGGCTAAGGCTGGAATTGCTGTTGAAGTTGGTCAACAACCATTTCAAGGTAGCCCACAAGAAAAAGCGCGGGATTTAGCGATCGCTGCCTATCGATGTCGTATTACTGCGGCGCTATAAGCAGATACTAGATACTGAACCTTGACAATATAATACATAAATAACAGCGCCGCAGTTCATGCTTTTAACAGCCGCTGTGTCATTTAAAGTTTGATTTTGCCGTAATTTAAAGCCAGGTTTTGCCGCCCCATTCTCTCAAAGCCTCATAAACCCGTTGTATGAATATTCTAGCAAGATAGCCTTTTAAAGCCTGATTTTGCCGAAATAGTATTTTTAAAGTTTGATATTGCCGAAATAGACGGGGCTTGTTACGATATTTTTATCGTCAACTTGAAGCGATTTTAGGGAGGATAGCCATGCTCTCCGATGGTGAATTTCAAGCATGGTGCGATCGCC